>CAXMLU010000094.1:0-3208 GCA_964194255.1 uncultured bacterium | reverse complement strand
CGCCGCCCCTGCCGATGCCGTCGAGCAAGCCACCCTCGCCACCGCCTACCGCGACCAGGGCGTGGTGTCCTTCGGCCTGGCTAACGATGAGGCGCTGTTCCCTCCGGAACCCTTCGCCGAGGCGTTCCGCATCGCTCGCGAGGCCGACCTGCTCTCGACCCCCCACGCCGGGGAGCTGGCCGGACCGCAGAGCATCATCGGCGCGCTGGATACGCTCCATGCCGATCGCATCCAGCACGGGGTTCGGGCCATCGAGGACCCCGAGTTGGTCAAGCGTCTCGCCGACTCGCAGGTGTGCCTCGACGTCTGCCCGACCTCCAATATCATGCTGGCGGTATTCCCGTCGCTCGACGCCCATCCCCTTCCCGCCCTGCTCGACGCTGGCGTCCGATGCAGCATCAATGGCGACGATCCGCTGCTCTTCGGGCCGGGCCTGCTCGAAGAGTACGAGCTGTGCCGGACTGAGCTGGGATTGAGCGATGAGCATTTGGCTGTGGTCGCCCGGTGCTCGATCGAGGCGAGTGGCGCGCCCGGCGATCTGAAACGAGATGCCCTGGCCGGCATCGACCGCTGGCTGGCCACCCCCTGAGTCGGCGCGGCACCGACGGAACTCAGCCGCCGAAGAGGGCCGTGGCGTGGGCGCGAAAGCGCTCCACGTCGGCGGCGAGACTGATCCGCCAGGGCCGGAACCCCGGAGGCGTTGGCTGCCTGGAGCCTTCCAGCTGGGCCAGCGCCGGCGCCCGGAAGTCGACGACCGTCGCTCCCCAGGACGGCCCGCCGGCGGTGTCGACGGCCATCGGCAGAACCGGGGCATCGGTGATGATGCCGGAATCGGCGACGGCCAGTACCGCCAAGAGGTCGTGACACGGGCAGTTGGGTGCGGACAGCGCGCCGCCAAAGCGGCGATAGAAGCGAAGGGGGCCGTCGAGAAACGCGGCCGCCGCGCCGCGCCGCTCGGCCAGCAACGCAAAGTGATCCTCGGTGAGGGTGGCCTGCATGGTCACATCCAGGCCGATGAGGAGAGGCGGTTGGGGCCAATCGGCAGCCGCTACGGCCGCCGCCGACAGCGGGTCGTGGGCGACGTTGGCCTCACCGTTCGGCAAGGCGTTCCCGCCGGCCCGCGCCGATCCGCCCATGACCACGAGGTCGCCAACCGTCGACGCGAACGACGGGTCGTCGCCTACGAGCAGACCGAGGTTAGTGAGTGGGCCGATGGTGATGACCGTGATCTGGCCGGGACGCCCGGCACATAGGCGTCGAAGCAAGCCAGAGGCCGGTTCGCTCGTGGGCGCGGCCGCGGGCAGGGGCAGACCGCTGGTGGTGTTGCCCAGGCCGTCCTCGCCGTGAATGAACGTCGCCGGCGCGAGGTCGGGGGCCGGAAGCCGCGGGCCGGCCGCGCCAAGCGCAAGAGGAATGTCCGCTCGTCCGGCGGCGTCGAGCACGCGAGCCACGCTGGCACCCGCCACCTCCACCGGGACGTTGCCCCACACGACGGTAATGGCGACGACCTCGAGGGCGGGATCGGTCAGCGCCCGCCACAACGCCGCCGCGTCGTCCACTCCCCCATCGGTGTCGATTATCACGGGTGTAGGCGAGGTCACGCGGCCATCATGGCCCAGAGGACTCAGAGTTGCGGCCACCTCGGCTGGTGCTGAGGCATCAGGTTGGCGGCCACGCGGTCGGCCGCCTCCTGGGCGGCGGCGATGATGGCCGTCTCGTTCACTCCAGCCACGGCACGGTCGCGCATGACCACCCGACCGTCGATGATCACGGTATCGACATTGCCACCGTGAGCCGAATACACGAGGTTGGAGACAGGATCTCGGAGCGGCATGGAGTGAGGCTGGCCCAGGTCCACGAGGACAATGTCGGCGCGCTTGCCGCACTCCAGCGAGCCCAGTTCGTGCTCCTGCCCGATGGCTCTGGCCCCGCCGATGGTCGCCATCTCGAGAGCATCTTCAGCCGTGGTCACCGCGGCTCGGCCTCGATGAATGTTTTGGATGAGGCATCCGGCCTTCATCTCGCGGATCATGTCGTACGTGTTGTTGTTGGCGCCCCCGTCCGTCCCCATTGAGACGTTCACGCCCGCCATCACAAGATCGGGCACGGGCGTTACGCCGGTCGCCATCTTCATGGTTGCCGACGGGCTGTAGGCCACGGTCGTGCCGGTCTCGGCCAGGATGCGGATCTCGGATGCGTCCAGCCAGCAGCCGTTGATCAACACCACGTTGGGCCCAAGAGCGGCGTTGTCGTATGCCCATTTCGCCGGCCGAACACCGAATGTCCGGTCGTAGTACTCGGAGTCCTCGATCTCCGAGCAGAGGTGATAGGTGAGACCGGTCCCGAGATCGCGGGCGTGTTGCGCGACGGTTGGATAGAAGTCGGGGAAGTACCCGTCTCCGTCCTGCCTCGGGACCATCAGCCCGAACCACATCTGGATTCGACCGCCGGCAGCACCGTGCCACCGCCGCACCGCGTCGACGGCACCGGTCAACGGGACCTCCGGCTCCACCCAGTAGGCCAGGACGGCGCGGAGCCCCAAACCTCCGACCGCGTCGACGAGGGCCTCGTGATCGTCGGTTGGATCGACGTTAGGACTGAGGAAGCAGGTGGTCCCGGACTTGATCATCTCGAGTCCGGTCAGCCGATAGGCGGCGACGGTGTCGGCGGGATCACGACGCTGCAGGTAGGGGTCTATCCAGTCCCGGAGGAAGGGGATCCAATGGAGGTCATCGGTCGTGCCCCGCAGGATGGACTGATCGGCGTGGGCGTGGCAGTCAATCAGTCCCGGGATGGCCAGCATCCCCCGGCCGGGCAGCACCTCGGCGTTCTCGTAACGCCGGCCGAGCACATCGGCCTTGTCGACGGCGGCGATCCGATCGCCATCCACGGCGATGGCGGCGTCGCTGATCACCCGGCGTTGGCCGTCCATGGTCACGGCCGTGACGTCGGAAATCAGCTCCACGGAGGCCGGCATTTTACACATTGTTAATCCCCCGAGCGGCCGGTGACGGCGTTCAGGTAGTTGTATACGGTGATCCGGCTGACACCGAGGGCATCCGCCACGTCCTCCATCGACCGCCGCAAGTTGAAGGCGCCTCGTTCGTTGAGCAGCTTCACCGCTTGCTGTTTGCCGACCCGGCTCAGATCGCACAGCTTGGCTCCGAGCTCGCGTTCGACCTCGGCGACCATCCGGTCGAGCATGCCC
>CAXMLU010000093.1:0-2833 GCA_964194255.1 uncultured bacterium | reverse complement strand
ACCTGTTCAGCTGGCAGGAGATCGGCTTGCGGGTGCGGAGCGGCGACATCGCTACCGACCTTTCCCGCCCGTATGACTTCCAGGGGTATTGGCTGTCGCAGGACCTGGGTCGCGCCGTGTACCACCTGGTTTCACGCGGCATCGTTCCGTTCCTGGTGGGCATGGCGTTTTTCACGCTGACCCTGCCGCACGACCCCGTGATCTGGGTGGCCTTCGCGACCAGCGTCGCCCTCGGCGTGGTGGTGAGCTTCGCGCTGCGTTTCATAGCCAACCTCAGCGCCTTCTGGCTGCTCGACTACGCCGGGGCGCTGGTCATGCTCACTGCCGCGTTCACGTTGTTCTCGGGCTTCATCCTGCCCATCACCTTCTTCCCGCCAGTGCTGCGGACCATCGCCCGGGCCCTGCCGTTCGCGGCCGTGGTGGAAACGCCGATCGAAGTCTTCGTCGGCAAGCATCATGGCGCGGGACTGGCGGCCGTCCTGGCCGTACAGGTGGCGTGGGCGACGCTGTTGTTGGTCGCCGGCCGCCTCGTCCTCCGGCGGGCCATGCGCAAGCTGGTCGTGCAAGGTGGTTGAGGCCGCTCTCCTGTACCGACGGCTGGTCGGCGCGCAACTCCGGTCGCAGCTCCAATACCGGGCCAGCTTCCTGCTCGACGTGGCCGGCTCCTTTCTTATTGCCCTCGTCGATTTCGCGGAGGTGGCGATCGTGTTCACCCACCTCCCGCTTCTGAAGGGTTGGTCATTCGCCGAAGTGCTGTTCCTCTACGGCGTATCTGCGATTGCCTTCGGCCTGACCGATGCGTTCATCGGCCACCTCGACAAGCTGCCGCTGAAGATCCGCGACGGAAGCTTCGACGCGGTCCTGATCCGTCCGCTCGGTTCGCTGTTCCAGTCGCTGGCGGCCGAGGTGCAGTTTCGCAAGATCGGGCGCATCGTACAGGGAGCCGTCGTGCTCACCCTCGCCATCCACCGCCTCCATCTGCATTGGACCCTCGCCAAGGTGGTTTGGACCGTGGTGATGACCGTCTCGGCATCGGTCATCTTCGGGTCGGTCTGGGTTCTCGGCGCGGCCAGCACCTTCTGGACGATCGACACGATGGAGGTGACGAACTCGTTCACCTACGGCGGGAATGTGCTCACGTCCTATCCGATGACGATCTACGGCCCGTGGCTGCGACGGTTGGTGGGCTTCGGCCTGGGTCTCGCCTTCGTCACCTACTTTCCGTCGTTGTTCATATTGGGGAAAAAAGATCAGCTCGGGCTTCCGTCGGTACTCCGCTTCTGCTGTCCTTTCGTGGCCGTCATCGGATGCGCCGTAGCCGGAACCGTGTGGAGCTTCGCGGTGCGTCACTATCGAAGCACCGGAAGCTGATGTGACTGCGCTCATCGAACTCGACGGAGTGAAGAAGACCTTTGTCGTCGCCCGCCGGGCCGGGCGCCTGCGGCGAAGGAAGGAACGGATACCCGCCGTGGCCGGGGTGTCCTTCTCGATCGAAGCCGGTGACATGGTCGGCTACATCGGACCCAACGGCGCGGGCAAGTCAACCACCGTCAAGATGCTCACCGGCATCCTCGTTCCCACCGACGGTCGTATCAACGTGGCTGGGCTTGTGCCCTATCGCCAGCGGTCCGAGCTGGCCCGCCATATCGGGGTGGTGTTCGGCCAGCGCACCCAGCTGTGGTGGGACCTCCCGCTGCTCGACAGCTTCGAGCTGCTTCGCCACATCTATCGCGTCCCCCAGGCCCGGTGGCGCGACAACCTCAAGACGTGCAGCGACCTGCTCCAGCTCGAGGCGTTCCTGGCCACTCCGGTGCGGCAGCTTTCCCTCGGCCAACGGATGCGGGGCGAGCTCACCGCCGCCCTCCTGCATGATCCCGACATCCTGTATCTCGACGAGCCGACCATCGGCCTGGATATCGTCAGCAAGGCGGCAGTGCGCGAGTTCCTGGCGTCGATGAATCGAGAACGGGGCGTCACTGTGCTGCTCACCACTCACGACCTGGCCGACATCGAGCGGCTCTGTCCCCGTCTTCTCGTCATCGACCATGGCCGGATCATCTACGACGGTGCGGTCGCGGCCCTGAAAGAGCGCTACGGCGCCGAACGCACCGTAGTCGTCGACCTAGAGGTTCCGGCGCCTCCGCTGTCCATCCCGGGCGTGGTCGTGTCGCGCGTCGAGGGTCCGCGACAGTGGCTGCGGTTCCGCCGGGACTCCGTGACCGCCGCCGCGGTAGTGGCCGCGGTGATGGCCAAGGCCCATGTAGTGGACCTCGCCGTGGAAGAGCCGGACATCGAAGACATCGTCCGTCGCATCTACACCGAGGGCGCAAGCATGCAAGAGTGATCTCATGCGGGATTTCTCGGGCAAGGTGGCGGTCGTTACCGGTGCGGCCAGCGGTATTGGCCTTGGATTATCCAGACGGTTCGTCGCCGAGGGCATGAGGGTCGTCATGGCCGACATCGAAGACGGAGCCCTCAAAGAAGCTGAGGACGGTCTCGCTGCCTCCGGCGTCGAGACGCTTAGCGTCCCGACCGACGTGAGTTCGGCCGACTCGGTAGAGGAGCTGGCGGGGAGGACGCTCGAGCGGTTCGGCGCCGTTCACGTCGTGTGCAACAACGCCGGTGTCGGCGGTGGCGGCCAGATGGCCTCGCTCACCCATGCCCAGTGGGAGTGGGTGCTCGGCGTCAACCTTTGGGGCGTCATCCACGGTATCTCCGCCTTCCTTCCCCGCTTGCTGGCGCAAGGCGAGGGCCACATCGTGAACACCGGTTCGGTCGCCGGCCTGTTGTCGGCGCCGGGGATGGGGCCGTACTGCGCGTCGAAGTTTGCCGT
>CAXMLU010000092.1:0-3687 GCA_964194255.1 uncultured bacterium | reverse complement strand
TGGTCATCGGCTCGGCCAACTCCTCGAACACCCTCGCCCTCGAGCGGGTGGCCAGGTCGGCCGGCTGCCCCCGGGTGTTTCGCATCAACGAATCCGACGAGTTGCCTGACAACCTTTCGGGCACCGTCGGGCTCACCGCCGGCGCCTCCGCCCCCGAGGAACTGGTGCGGGCCGTCATCGCACGTCTCGCGCCGCGACGGGGCGTCGAGACGGTGACGGTCACCGATGAGGACGAGTACTTCCCGTTGCCGAGGGAACTCCGGGATCTGCTGCGGGCCCTCTCGGGTGCACTGGCATTCTCGTTGGGCGCGCCGTCCCCTGGCCATCTCCCGTCGGATGTGCCTGACGATCGATCGCGCGCCGCCAGCGACGTCCTCGACTCGCTTGCGTCGTGACCCTGGACGACAATAGGGCATGACCTTCACGCGCATGGACGAGTCCACCGCTGAGGAGTGGGCGGCGATCGGCAAAGAGACGATGGAGTTCCAGCCGAACGTGGCCAGCCGGGTGCTCGGCCTGCTGGAATCGCTCGAGGGCGTCACCGTCGGTTTTGCCGTGGACCAGCTCGTGCACAGCCTTCAGACGGCGACACGCGCCGAGCGGGCCGGCGCCGACACGGAGATGGTGGTGGCCGCGCTCTGCCACGACATCGGGAAAGCCATCAGCATCCCGAACCATCCGCGGATCGCGGCGGAGATCGTGCGCCCATACGTCGCAGACGAGATCTTTTCCGTCATCCTGACGCACCAGGACTTCCAGGGGCGGCACTACTACCACCACTTCAGCGGCGACCCGAACGCCCGGGAGAAGTACCGCCGCGAGCCGTGGTTTTCGCTCGGGGAGACGTTTGCTGACACGTACGACCAGAACAGCTTCGACCCCGACTACGACACCCTTCCCCTCGACCACTTCGAGCCCCTGGTGCGCGAGGTCTTCGCCAAGCCCCGCTCGATCTAGCCCCAGACGGCCGTCGTCCCGTCGTCCCGTCGTCCCGCTCGCCCATCCTGCCCGACCGCCGGCGCAACCTCCCGGAGCAACCCGCCCAAATCGTCGTCTGGCACCCCTAGCGGAGTCTGGCCCCCGTAGCGGACCAAAAACCCGCCCGCTGGGAGCGCCAGACTCCGCTACTCGTGCCAGACGCCGTTATGTCCCCTCCGCCAAAGGGGGTCGCGAGCGCGGGCGGGCACTCGGGGAGACCGCAGTCCCTATTCGGAAGGCGGAGGGGCAGAAGTCGTTGAGCACGCAGTCAGCGCAGTTGGGCTTGCGGGAGAAGCACACGCGCCGGCCGTGAAGGATCAGTCGCAGGCTGAAGGCGCCCCACTCCCGAGCCGGGAGCAGGGCGTTCAGGTCAAACTCGACCTTGACGGGGTCCGTCTCCTTGGTCAGGCCGAGCCGCCGGCTAAGCCGGCCCACGTGGGTGTCCACCGGCAGGCCGGGGAGATCCATGGCCACGCTGCGCACCACGTTGGCCGTCTTGCGGCCCACGCCCGGCAGGGTGATGAGGTCTTCGATCCGGGTGGGAACCTGGCCCCCGAAACGGTCCTCGATGCCCTTCGCCATGCCAGTCAGGCTGCGGGTCTTGGCCCGGAAGAAGCCGGTGGAGTGAATGATCTGCTCCAGCTCCCCCGGATCGGCCGCGGCCAGATCGGCGGGGGTCGGATACTTGGTGAAGAGGGTCGGCGTCACCATGTTCACCCGCTCGTCGGTGGTCTGCGCAGACAGGATCGTCGCCACCAGCAACTGGAATGGTCCGTCGTGGCGCAGCGCACACAGCTCCTTGGCCGGGCCCGGGTACTCGACGGCCAGCCGGGCGGCTGTCTCCCTGGCTCGACCCCGGGGGGTCCTGGGCTTCCTCGTCGCCATAGCGGCGCAGGATAGGTTGACCGAATGCGGGTCGACGTCAAACGGCAGATGGGCAAGGGCGACATAGCCGCCGTCTCCGGTTTGCTCGACGTCGCCGCCGCCGCTGACAACCACCAGCCTCTCGGGGACCATCAGTGGGTCGACCTGGTCCAAGGGGGCCGGCAGGGCTTTGCCGGGTTGGTCGCTTGGGAGCCCGAGCACGACCATCCGGTGGGCTACGCCCAACTCACCCGGGGCGTTGGCAGCTGGGCACTCGAGTTCGTGGTGGATCCCCACCACCGCGCCGAAGGCAATCCCATCGGCCGGGAACTGGTTGCGGCCGCCCTTCGCGTCGTGGCCGCCGAGGGCGGGGGTCACGTGCATCTCTGGGTTCCCAAGCCCACGGCCGACCACGACGACATCGCCGGCCGCAGCGGGCTGATCCGGGGCCGCGACCTCCTCCAGATGCGCCGCTCGTTGCCGGTCGGTGAGCCGTGGAGCCTGGATACCCGCCCATTCGTGCCGGGACAGGACGACGAGGCGTGGCTGGTCGTCAACAATCGGGCCTTCCTCTGGCACCCGGAGCAGGGAGGTTGGGACCTCAACACGCTGCACCGCCGCGAGGCAGAACCTTGGTTCGACCCGGCGGGGTTCCTCCTTCACGAGCGGGGTGGTCGCGTGGCCGGCTTTTGCTGGACCAAGGTCCACGCCGAACATGACCCTCCCCTCGGCGAGATTTACGTCGTCGCCGTCGACCCGGACTTCCAGGGGCTCGGGCTGGGACGACAGCTCGTGTTGGCTGGTCTGTCCTGGCTGACCGACAAGGGCCTCATGGTAGGCATGCTGTACGTCGATGCCGCCAACGTCACGGCCGTCCACCTCTATGAGGCGCTCGGCTTCAGCACCGATCACGTGGACCGGGCGTACGTGGGAGATGTCCCAGCCGCACCCCCGAGCTAGTGCCGCGCCGGCGCTACGCGGTGCCGCTCACGCCCACCAGGCTGCCGATGAGGTAGGTCACCCCTGAGGCCAGCGCGGCGATGGACAGCTGGCGCAGCGCGGAGCGGAGGGCGGACCGGCCCGTGAACCGGGAAAGGCCGGCGCCCACGGCCAGGGCGGCGATGGCGCCAAGCACGATCGACGCCAGGACGGCGCCGTTGCCCCGGCTGAAGAACCAGGGCATCAGGGGCACGACCGCCCCGACCGAAAAGGCAAGGAATGAGGACACGGCCGCCTGCCACGGTGAGCCAAGCTGGTCGGGCCGGACCCCGAGTTCCTCTCGGGTATGCGTTTCCAGGGCGAGCTCGGGATTCCGCATCAGCTCGCTGGCCATCTCGTTGGCGACCGCCTCCTCGATGCCTCGGCTGCGGAAAAGGGTGGCAAGTTCGACGCGCTCCTTCTCGGGATGCCGGCTGAGCTCCAGGCGCTCGATTTCGATCTCGCGCTGCAGCAGTTCGGTCTGGGCGCGCATCGAGACGTACTCCCCCGCCGCCATAGAGAACGCCCCGCCGACCAGGCCGGCCAGACCGGCCAGGCGCACAAATGACGGTCCCGTCGTCGCTCCGGCCACACCCAGGATCATCGAGACGTTCGTGGTCAGCCCGTCACTGATGCCGAAGACGGCGGCCCGAGCCGCCCCTCCCTGGATATCGCGGTGATGGTGTTCGGGCGCGGTCTCCACTGCGACGCTCACGGTCTGACCCTACCCCCTCGGTGGCCCTACGATGCAGTGGTGGCTGGCCGGTATGACCTTGACCGGGAGCAACTAGCCGTCCTGCTCGACGACGAGCCGGCCTACCGGGTTCAGCAGCTCTGGGATGGCCTGTACCGCCGCGTGCTGCTCCC
>CAXMLU010000091.1:0-3391 GCA_964194255.1 uncultured bacterium | reverse complement strand
GCGGGATCGGCGCGTTCAACGACTGGACGCTGACCATCGTGCGCACCGACCTGGGCCGGGAAATCCTCATCAAGATGCTCGAGGACGGAACCATCGAGGGCCGGCCGGGCGACGACGATCCGGGGGCGATCGCGCTCCTCCGGAAACTGTCGACGGTCAGCCGGCGCCGCTGGCCGGAGTGGTCTCCCGTGCAGGCCCCCAAGCTCGGCGTGCCGCCGCCAAAACCGAAGCAGCCCGCGCCGGCCTGAGTTGCCGGCCTGACCGAGGTTGGCCATGTTGGGTCCCCGGCAGCAGAATGCTCGGGAACCCGAACGCTGAGGAGATCGACCCATGCCGGAAGCTGTGATCGTCGCCACCGCCCGCACCCCGATTGGCCGGGCCCACAAAGGCTCGCTCAAGGATGTGAGAGCGGGCGACATGGGCGGTTTCATCATCAGGGAGCTGATGGCCAAGGTGCCCGCCGTCGAACTGGCTTCGGTCGACGACGTCATCATGGGCGCCGCCAACCATGCCGGCGAGCAGGGCTTCAACATGGCCCGTTGCATGGGCGCCCTCGCCGGCCTGCCGGACACCGTGCCGGGCACATCGGTGAACCGCTTCTGTGCCTCCTCGCTGCAGTCCATCCGCATGGCCTTCCATGCCATCAAGGCCGGCGAAGGCTCTACCTATGTCGCCGGCGGGGTCGAATCCGTCAGCCGCACCAGCGGCAAAGGATTCTCGGTGGAGGATCTCAATCCCCGGTTCCTCGACAAGACCCGCCCGGACTTCGTCAACGAGATGTACATCGCCATGGGGATGACGGCGGAGAACGTGGCCGAGCAGTTCGGCGTCAGCCGGGAGGCGATGGACGAATACGCCGTCGTCTCCCAGAACCGGGCGGTGGAAGCCCAGAAGAACGGCTTCTTCGAGCGGGAGATCACCCCGGTCCCGCTCCCCGACGGAACGATCGTGACCCAGGATGACGGCCCCCGGCCGGGCACGACCATCGAGAAACTGGCGGCCCTCCAGCCCGCGTTCAAGCCCGACGGCAAAGTGACGGCCGGCAACGCCTGCCCCCTCAACGACGGCGCCGCGGCCGTGCTCGTGATGTCCGACGAGCGGGCCAGGAGTCTGGGGCTGAAGCCACTGGCCCGGATCATCGCCAGTGCCGTCTCCGGGCTGGCGCCCGAGATCATGGGAGTAGGGCCGATCGAGGCGGTTCGCAAGGTGCTGGCCCAATCCGGCCTGGCCATCGGCGACATCGAGGTGGTCGAGCTCAACGAGGCCTTCGCCGCTCAGGTGCTCCCCGTCTGCGAGGCATTGGGAATCTCGATCGAACACCAACTGAACCCGCACGGCGGCGCCATTGCGCTCGGTCACCCGTTCGGCCAGACCGGTGCCCGTATCATGACCACCCTCATCAACGACCTGCAGACCCTGGACAAGACCTACGGACTCGAGACCATGTGTGTCGGCGGCGGCCAGGGCATGGCCATGATCATCGAGCGGCTCTCCTAGGAGGAAGCGCCCAACATCAACCTGGTGGCCCGGCTGAACACCGCGTCGAACATGGCCTCGGTGAGCGTCCCGGTGAAGGTGTTCTGCTGGCTCGGATGGTACGAGCAGATGAGCGTCCGTCCATCCGGCAGCGCCACCTCGGCGCCGTGCCCGAACCGGGGTCGCGGCCGGACGCCGAGGTGCTTGGCGACCGCGTCGTAGGCGAACTGGCCGAGCACGATGACGACCTTGAGATCGCGAAGCAGGGCGAGTTCGCGAGTCAGGTAGGGCAGGCACGTGTCCCGTTCGCCGGGCGTAGGCTTGTTGGCCGGGGGCGCACACCGAACGACCGCCGTGACCCACACCCCAAACAGCTCGAGGCCGTCGTCACGGGAGACGCTCTGCGGCTGGTTGGCCAAGCCGGCCCGCCACAAGGCACCGAAGAGCCACTCGCCCGACCGGTCCCCCGTGAAGACCCGGCCCGTGCGGTTGCCTCCGTGGGCGGCCGGGGCCAGTCCCACGATGAGCAGTCGAGCCTGGGGGTCACCGAACCCCGGAACCGGCCTGGCCCAGTACTCATCCTGCCGATAGGAGGCCCGCTTTTCGGCCGCCACCTGTTCCCGCCACGCCACCAGACGAGGGCAGGCGCGGCAGTCGACGATCTCGGCCGTCACCCGGTCGAGCGAGTCGGCTAGCACGGCCAAGAGGGTAGGTTGACCGGAGCCCATGGCCCCAACTCGTCGCCGCAAACCGCCCACATCCACGGTCGTCCTCTTCGTCCGCCACGGAAAGACACCGACAACCGGCACCGTTCTTCCCGGCCGGGCCCGAGGTTTGCATCTCTCCGACGAGGGTCGCGCCCAGGCGGAAGCACTGGCCGAGCGCATCGCCGCTGCCGCTGACGTGCGTGCGGTCTACGCCTCGCCGTTGGAGCGGGCACGCGAGACGGCTGCACCGATCGCCCGCTCCAGCAAGGTACGGGTGAAGGTTGAGCGCGGCCTGCTGGAGTGCGACTTCGGGGAGTGGACCGGCGCCGAGCTGAAGAGCCTGATGAAGCTGCCGGAATGGACGACCGTGCAGCGCTTCCCGAGCGGCTTCAGCTTTCCCGGCGGCGAGTCCTTCTCGGCGATGCAGGCCCGCATGGCTGACACGGTCGCCCGCCTGTGCGCCCGACATCCCGGCGAGACCATCGTCGCCGTGTCCCACGCCGATCCGATCAAGGCGGCAGTCGCCGAGGCCCTCGGCACTCCGCTCGACCTGTTCCAGCGGATCATGATCGCGCCGTGCTCGGTGAGTGCCGTCGCGTACAACGCGGCCGGCCCGGCCGTCCTGGCCGTGAACTCGACCTCGACCATCGGCGAGCTCAAGCGACCATGAGTTCGTCCTTCGATCTCTCCCCCGTCGATCGCATCACCGTTGGCACCGTCGGGCCGACCGGCAAGCGAACCTTCTATCTCCAGGCCCGTCAGGGCTCTCAGCTCGTGACCCTCAAGATGGAGAAACAACAGGTCGGCGCGCTGGCCGGGCTGCTCGGCGAGCTCCTCGCGGACCTGCCCTCCGTCGGCACGCTTCCCGACAAGCTTGACCTGGAAGAACCAGTCCTGGCCGAATGGGCCATCGGCGCCATCCGGGTGGAGTACGACTCGGGGGCCGATCAGATCGTCCTGGTGGCGGAGGAGATCGACCTCGTCGACGAGGAAGGAGTCCCGCTGGCGGGGGCAGGCGGACTGGCCCGCTTTGCCGCTACCCGCGAGCAGGTGGCGGCGGTGGCCATCCACGGCGTCGGCCTCGTCGAGGCCGGTCGCCCCCCTTGCCCGCTATGCGGTTACCCGCTCGACCCCGCAGGACACAGTTGTCCACGGACCAACGGCCACCGGCCCCCGACCCTCTAACCGTCCTCGCCGAGGGCGACATC
>CAXMLU010000090.1:0-4317 GCA_964194255.1 uncultured bacterium | reverse complement strand
GCGGCCGTGGGGCGGCGGCAGCGGCGGGCCCTTTTGGCGAACCGGCTGACAATCGATGCGTCGGACGCACTGATTTGTTCGCCAGTTCGGCGCGACGGCCCCAGGTCGGCTGGGCGGCTGAGGCGCGCCGGGGCCCGCCCGCGGGCCTACTCGGCAGCCGGCTGACGCTGGGCTCGCTTTCGTAGCTCGTACTTGAGGACCTTGCCGCTGGCGTTGAGCGGCAACTCGTCCACCACTGCCACCCGCCGGGGGACCTTGAAATTCGCCATTTCGCCGCGGCACCAGCCGATGAGCCGCTCGGCGTCCACGGTGCATCCGGTCCTCGGGACAATGAACGCCATCCCGACTTCGCCTAGCCGCTCGTCGGGGATTCCGACGACGGCCGCCTGGCCGACCGACGCATGAGTGAGGAGGACGCCCTCAATCTCCGCCGGATAGGCGTTGAAGCCGCCGACGATGTACATGTCCTTCTTGCGATCAGTGATGCGGATGTAGCCGCGCTGGTCCATCACGCCGATGTCACCCGTGTGAAGCCAGCCCTCGGTGTCGATGGCTTCGGCCGTGGCCGCGTCGTCGTCCAGATAGCCCTTCATCACGTGGTAGCCGCGGGTGACGATCTCGCCTGGCTGGCCCCGTGGGACCTCGGCTCCAGTGTCATCGACCACCCGCAGTTCAGTGTCGTCGATCGCCCGTCCGCTGGAGAAGGCGATCGTCTCGGGGTCGTCATCGTGCCGGCACATGGCGGCCGTGCCCGTCGACTCCGTAAGCCCGTATCCGGTGATGATCGTCTTAAAGGTGAGCTCTTCGCGCATGCGCCGAATCATCTCGACCGGCACCACGGCCGCGCCGGTTACGGCCAGGCGCAGCGACGAGAGGTCGTAGCGGTCACGGTCAGGATGATTCAGGATCGACTGAAACAGCGTCGGCGGTCCGGGCAGCATCGAGATCCGTTCGTCCGCGACGCGCTGGAGGACGCTGCCAACGTCGAACACCGGTTGCGGCACGATCGTCGCTCCCCGCATCAGCGCGGCCACGATGCCCGCCTTGTACCCGAAGGTGTGAAAGAAAGGGTTGACGATGAGATAGCGATCTCCGGACGTCAGGCCGACGACTTCGCTCCACGAAGCGAATACCCGGAGCGTCTGACCATGCGTGACCATCGCCCCTTTGGGCTTTCCCGTCGTCCCGGACGTGAAGATGATGTCCGACATATCGTCGCTGGAGACGGCGGCGGATCGCCCGGCAGCCGCGTCCGGCGTGACCGTGCTGGCGGCGGCCAGGTAGTCGTTCCATGCCGTCGTGCCCTCGGGCGCATCGCCGCGCAGGACGACGATCTGGTTCAAGTCGGGTAGACCGACGTCGGCCACCGCCGCCCGCAGCGTGGCTACGTAATCGTTGCCGAGGAACCCGTTGACGCAGAACAGGGCGCTCGCTCGGCTCCTGCTGAGGATGTCGACGGCCTCCCGGCCTTTGAATCGGGTGTTGAGCGGCACGAGCACCGCTCCAGCGGTGAGCAGTCCGAGAGCGGCGATGACCCACTCGCCGATGTTCGGCGCCCAGATGGCAGCCCGGTCGCCGGGTTCGATCCCGGCGGCCATGGCCGCCCGACACGATTCGCTGACCGCGAGTGCAAGCTGGCGGAAGGTGAGCCGTTGGTCACCATCGACGAGCGCCTCCAGGTCGGGGAACCGCTCGGCCGATATCCGCACCAGCCCCGGGATGCTGCCCCACTCCAGGTCGCCGCGCACGTGTACTCCCCTTACCGTCCGAACTGACGCTCCGTCAGACTACCGCTCTGTCTGGCTACCCTGGGGTCCGTGCCCATCCCCCAGCAGCGCGAGATGGAGGTCACCCGCAAGAACCTCGCCGACTGGCTGACCGGGAAGCTGAGGCCCGCCGGCGAGCTCAGCTTGTCGGAGATCGGCGGCCCCGCCTTTTCCGGTTTCTCCAACGAGACGCTGATCTTCGACGCGCACTGGACCGATGCCACCGGGGCCTCACACGACGACGGCTACGTGATCCGCGTCCAGCCCACCGACCACACCGTCTTCCTGGAGGCGGAGTTCGACACCCAATATCGCGTCATGCAGTTGGTGTCCGAGAAGACCGACATTCCGGTTCCGCCCGTCCTGTGGTTTGAGCCAGACACGGCCGTCCTGGGCGCGCCCTTCATCGTTATGGGCAAGGTGGCTGGCGAGGTTCCATGCGACAACCCGCCCTACACGATGGGCGGTTGGCCCCACGACGCCGCTCCCGAGGACCAGGGTCGGCTGTGGCGCGATGGCCTGAGAGTCATGGCCCGGATCCACAACCTCGACTGGCGGGCGCTCGGGTTCGGCTTCGTTGACAAGCCGGCTCGCGGCGCCACGGGCCTCGACCAGCAACTGACCTACTACAAGGAGTATCTGGCCTGGGCCGCCCAGGGCACATCCTTCCCACTCGTGGAGGGAGCACTGGCCTGGCTGGAGGCCAACCGTCCGCCCCCTCCCCCGCAAGGCGACGCCCTCTGCTGGGGTGATTCTCGTATAGGCAACATGATCTTCGACGACTTCACCTGCCGGGCGGTCTTGGACTGGGAGATGGTGACGCCGGGAGACCCGGTCCAGGACCTGGCGTGGTTCAATTTCCTGGACCGACACCACAGCGAGGGCCTGGGCATGCCTCGCTTGGCCGGCTTCCCCCGCTGGGACGAGACGGTCGCGGAGTGGGAGGCGCTGACCGGGCGCAGCGGCGAGCATGTCGGCTATTACGAGGTCTTCGCCGCCTTCCGCTTCGGAGTGGTCATGCTGCGTCTGGGCCGGCTCATGAAGCAGTTCGAGCTGATCCCGTCCGACTCCGACTACGACCTCAACAACACGGTGACGGGGCTGCTGGCCAAGCTGCTGCCCGGATAGCTAGACCGGCAGGGCAGCGGCCCGCATCTGGGTCGTGCGATGTACGGGATCCTGGTCGAACTCCGGGATCACCTTGCTCCCGAACACCTCGATGCATTCGAGCGCTTCACCGTGAGCGAGGTCGTTGGGAAACCCAAAGACAACCTGGTCCACACCCGTTCGCCGGTAGGCGTCAACTTGCTCGCAGACCTCGTCCGGGCTGCCACAGAGCATGGCCCCGATGCTGGTGGCCATGTCGACAGTCGGGCGGTCAAGGCGAATCGGCGGCTCAGGCTACACCGGCGCCCCCGGGGGCTTGGGGAAGGTGTCGTGATAGAGACACACAAGGGAGTAGAGGTAGCCCCGGTTCCGGCGGGTGGCGATGTCTTTGGCTCGATCGCCGTCGTCGAAGCACAACACGGCGTTGGTGAGCATGACATTGTCGTTGATGTAGCGGCCCACCGGTTTCTCGCACTCGGCGATGCCCGTCTTGTAGGCGTCAATCATCGGCTTCATCTCGTGGATCGGCGAGAAGTTGAAGCCGAGGGCGCCGATCCCGTGCCTCCCCGCCTTTTCAAAAGTGGGCGGGTTGCCGCACGCCACCCAGATGGGCGGATGCACGCCCCGATACGGCTTCGGCAAGATGTTGTGCGGGGTGTCGACACGGAAGTGGTCTCCGACGAACGTGTAGTCGGACCGCTCCCACATCTCCGGCAACTGCCAGATGACCTCGTCCCACTCCGCTCTGGTCGAGGACGTGTCGGTGATGGCGAACGTCGCCACCTCGTGGGAGCCGGCCCCTCGACCGGTGCCGAATTCGAAACGGCCTTCGCTGAGATGGTCGAGCATGGCCACTCGCTCGGCGTTGCGGACTGGGTGGTTGACCCGAGGGCTGAGGTTGAAGATGCCCGAACCCAGATGGATCCGTTCGGTGGCACAGGCCAGATAACCCATCATCACCTCGCTCGACGACAGGTGGCTGTACTCCGGCAGGGCGTGGTGCTCCGAGAACCAGGCGTACTTCCAGTTGTGCCGGTCGGCGGCCTGCACGAGCTCGACCTCCCGCAGGAACATCTCGTGCTCCCGCTCAGGGCTGTGCGCGTTCGCCCCGGGCAAATATCCCTGAATGAAGATCCCGAACTCCATACCTGACACGTTGTCACAAAACTGCCGGTGAAGTGAAACGGGTTCTATTTGGAGCGGCTATGTGCCGGGGGCGATGTCAGTTGGCCTGGCCCACTTCTTGATTCGGTGGACCTGGTACTCGCGCCAGACCAACCAGAGGACGAACAGGTCGAAGGCGGTGAGCAGGACGAGTCCGACCGTCAGCCCGTAGAACATCCGGTAGATCTGGTAGATGATGAAGGCGCCCAGGAAGATGAAGGTCGCCGGGTAGGCCCACGCCTGACGGCGAAGCAGACCCGCCACGAGCACGATCTTGGCC
>CAXMLU010000089.1:0-2329 GCA_964194255.1 uncultured bacterium | reverse complement strand
AGCGGCGACGCGTCGCCGCTGGGGCATCGAGTCAGGCGACGTCGTCGGCTACCTGGACTTGGGCGAGGCCGTGGTTATCGTGAAAGGGGGCATACGGGCGCTCCGGCGCTCTCTTCTCGAGGGACTCACTGAGGCAGACTGGCAGCAGGCTCGGAAGGGCTTCGGCGACCCATCGCTTGCGAACGAGTGAGTGCGGCGCTCGTTGACGACCAGGTCCTGAGCGACGTCCTTCGCGGTGCGACACCGCGGCCGCTCCGTCGGGCGGACCTGTTCACGACCGGCTACTGGTATGTGCGGCTGTGCCAAGCCGTCCTCGGCCGCTCCAACGCTCCGGGCGTCCTGTCTGCTCCGTTCCTCAATCTTCCAAACGAGTTCCGGGAGCGAGCCATGGCCGCTGTCATGGAGCTACCCGAAGAGATCGGGCTCATCAGCCTCCGAGAGTTGGCTCCTCTCATCGGTGGGTTACGCCGGCATCATGTCTTGAACATCCTTGGCATGGAGGCGCTCGCAGCCGCTAAGCGGCTCGACGCGAAGGTTTTCCTCAGCGGACCCTCGCCTCGCCTCGAAGCTGCCCTCGCGTTCGAGGATCTCTCCGTCCAGTTCCTCGGCTGATCGGCCCATCTGGCCTTCCGCCCAGACCGGGCGTCGTCCCGGTCCATCGAGTCCTCGCGGTATGTCCGATTTCCGCTAGTCCATCGCGCGGACATCGCGCCGCCGCATCCGTTCGGCGCTGTCCACCCCCGTCCACGCAACCTCGTGACACGCGTGTATGTACTTGGGCGGACGGCGAGGACGTCCGAATTTTGGCTTCCAAGCGGCGGGTTCGGCTTCCGTCACCCACACTCGCGAATGGGCTGTACCGAGCCTTACGCAGTGCCAGCGACGGAGTTAGGCCGGCACGGAATCAGACCGATGCCATCAACGGTGAGGGGCATGGTCATGGCAGCAGAGTCTTCATTGGTCGGACGGTACTGCGTGCCTGGTCGACCGCGGCGGAGGAGCGGTTGCGCCGGTGAAGCCGCCAGTTCGCAACGATCGGTCGCTCGACGATCGGTCGCGATTCGAACCTGCGGCATGCCCCACGCCTTGGTCGTAGGCGTCGACAACCGCACCGCGGATACGGTCGGGGCATGAGAATCAGCGCACGAAACCAGCTGCCCGGTCAGGTTATCTCGGTGGACCACGGCGCGGTGATGTCCATTGTCGTCATCCGTCTGGCCGGCGGGCAGGAGGTCGTCTCCGCCATCACCAAGGACTCGGCCGAAGGGCTTCAGCTGGCCGCAGGTGATGCGGTGTTGGCCGTGATCAAATCGACGGAGGTGATGATCGCCAAAGAACCCTGATCCACTTCCTGCCTAGCCGCGAGAGATCGCCTCAGCTGGGGTAGGTGTCGATGTCAGTGGCTTTGACTGACGCCCAGACGGGGCCACCGTCGGCCAGATGGAGCTCGGCGACGGCAGCAGCAGTGACTTCGGCGATCAGGGGGACGGGACCGGCGATGCGAATGCGCGCTCGGTCTCCCGCGAGGTACAGCTCCGTAGCCTGGCCAGGCCACACGTTCCGGGCGCTGCCTTCCGGGGGTTGTCGGTGCAGAGCGACCGCGTTGGGCCGAATAGCAACAAAGGTCGGTCCCTGGCCGGCGGTAGCCGTTGTGACGACGGCTCCGTTGGCGAGGCGGACGTTGGTGTGGTCGGCGATCCCCGATAGCAAGTTGAGTCCGACCATCGTGGCGACCCAGGGCGAACGGGGCCGGGCGGTGACCTCGGCGAGAGCGCCTTGCTGGGTGATGCGGCCTTCTTCGATGACGATCAGCCGGTCCGCCAGCGCGGCCGCCTCGACCGGGTCGTGGGTGACCATCAATCTCGCTCCCGGATAGCGGCCGAGCTCGGTGCGCAGCACATGGCGCAGCTCGGTGCGGGCGGCGGCGTCGACGGCGGCGAGCGGTTCGTCGAGGAGCAGGACCGCCGGCTCGATCGCAAGGGCGCGGGCGAGAGCGACCCGCTGGGCTTGCCCCCCGGAGAGCTCCGTTGGGCGGCGTCCGGCGACCTCGGAGAGGCCGACTTGGTCCAGCCAGGCGGCGGCTTTGGCTCGGGCGACGCCTCGGGGGGTGCCGGTGGCCCGCAATCCGAAAGCGACATTCTCGAGGGCGGTGAGGTTTGGGAAAAGGCGGGGTTCTTGGAACACCACGCCGACGCTGCGCTGCTCAACGGGGACTCGGATGTGAGCGGCCGGGTCTTCGACGACGGTCCCGTCGATGGCGACCCGGCCTCGATCGAGGGCGACGAGGCCGGCCAGGGCGCGGACCAGGGTGGTCTTGCCGGCGCCGTTG
>CAXMLU010000088.1:0-7262 GCA_964194255.1 uncultured bacterium | reverse complement strand
TCGCCCACCGATATCGCAGAACGGCTGGCGGACAACCTGGCTCTGCTCGACGTGAGTGGCACCGCCGGCGGCCGGCACCGCACGCTGCGAGCGACCGTTGAATGGAGCGATGCCCTCCTCGAACGGGGGGACCGCCATGTGTTCGCCCAGCTGTCCTTGTTCGCCGGATCCTTCAGCCTGGGCGACGCCGGTGACCTGATCGAGGATGGCGACGGCGGCGACGTGGTGTTCGCCCTGCGGCGTCTGGTCGACTCTTCGTGGATCGTCGCCACGCCCAACGAAGAGGAGACGACGTACGCGCTGCTCAACACCTTGCGGGCCTACGGCCGCGAGCTTCTCGACCGCAGCGGTGAGACGGAAGCGGTGCGGAGCCGGCATGCCCGTATCTTCATGGCTCTTGCCGAAGCGTCCGAGGAGGCGTTGGCCGGTCCCCACCAGACCCAGTGGCGCGATCGGATGGATCGGGCCACTGGCGATATCGACGCCGCCCTGACCTGGGCGTTCGACCAATCCGACAGCGAGGTCGCCTTCCGGCTGGTGGCATCACTCTGGCGGTGGTGGTACACGACCGGCCAGCTGGTTGAGGGGCGTCGGTGGGCGGCCCTTGCCCTCGGCCGCTCTCGAGCCGTCTCGTCCTGCTTGAGGGCCCGCGCCCTCTACGTGAGCGCCATGTTGGCTTCTGAGAACGGTGACTACCCGACCGCCACCGCCCACGCTCAGGCGGCGCGCCGCGAGTTCACTGCCATCGGGGACCATCGCGGCGCGGCTCGCTCCAGCACGGTGCTCGGGAACATCGCCAAGTATCACGGCGACTTCCCCGGCGCCCGGGCCCACATGGACAAGGCGGTGGCCAGTCAACGTTCGCTGGGCGACGACTGGGGGACAGCGGTCGCCCTGCAGAACCTGGCCTCCCTGATCATTGACGCCGGCGACCTGGCCACTGGACGAGAGCTGATGGAGGAGAGCCTGGCGCTGAAGCGCAAGGCAGGAGACCGCCGTTCGCTTGGCTACGGATTGACGAACCTGAGTGATCTGCTTCTTCGGGAGCGCGCTCCCGACCGGGCTCGCGTGGCCCTGGCCGAAGCGGGCTCGATCGCGGTTGAGCTGAGCGACGACCGTCTGGCCGGCTTCGTCCACCACAATCTTGGAGACGTCGCTGATTTCTGCGGCGATCAGGACGAGGCCGTCGCCGCGTACCAGGTCGCGCTCGAACGGTTTCGCCGGGTGCATGACCGGCGCGACGTGGCCTTGGCGCTGTGCAGCCTGGGCCGGGCGCTGCTGCGGGCCGGAAAAACCGGCGAGGGCTTGTCTCTTCTGCACGAGAGCGAGGCTCTGGCGGCCGACCTGGGAGACGAGCTACGGCTGTCCGAGGCGAGGGCCGCATTGGGGGCCGTGGCCGTCCCGCCGGCGTCGCGGAGCCTGCCGGACGGCCTGACCGCCCGCCAAGCCGAGATCCTCGGCCTCCTGGCCGGCGGCCTGTCGAATCGGGATATCGCCACCCGCTTGTCTCTCTCCGCCGGGACGGTCGAGCGGCATCTGGCCAACGTTTACGTGAAGCTCGGCGTCCGCAACCGGGTCGCGGCCACCCGATACGCGCTGGCCCACGGGCTCGGCGCACCGTCCGACTCCTGAGGGCTTGACCCGAAGAGCCATGACGCGGCTGGGGTGGGACCCAGCCGGCCGTACATGGTTTCCTCGATTCGCATCCGTCCCCGGCTCCGTACCGTCGTCTCCGAGCACAACTGGCATACGACGAAGGAGCCATATCATGACCGCAGGAAGGCCGTTCCAAGCGGGAGCCGTAATCGGAGCTCTCGTGCTCGCCGCCATCGCCAGTGGGTGCGGGGGCGGAGGCTCGAAGCCCAGCGCCGCCGCAACCGGTCAGGTCGCCGCCGGTGCCGTCAGCCCGGTGAAGGCGACCGGCGGTGGAACGTTCTGCACCCAGGTGGCGGACGGCATCAACCGCGCCGTCTCGAGCGCAGCGGCGGCGACTTATGCGACGACGATGCGAACCACGATCGAAGCTGCCCGGAAGAAGACCGCCGACGCCCTGAACTCGGCTCCTGGGGAGATCAAGCCGGACCTTCAGGTGTTGGTCGACGCTTCCAACAAGTTGTACGACGCCTTGAGCCAGGCGAACTACGACTACACGAAGCTGCCTCCGACGGCGACAGCCGTCATGGCCACGCCCGCGGTGCAAGCCGCGTCCACCCACGTGGAGAGCTATGTCAAGGACAAGTGCGGGATCGACCTCGCCCATCAGGCCGGCGCGACCGCGGCCGAGAGTCCGACCACCAAAGTCGATGCCGCCGGTAGCGGGTCGGGCACCGACGCCTCGGCCTGCAATCTGATCAGCGAAGCTCAGGCCACGACGGCGATGAAACAAGCCATGAAGGTCTCTGGAGGTGCCGGTGGCGCCATCTGCACGTACTCCGCGACCGCCGATCCCAGTTCGACCCTCGCCGTGCAGACCTTTGCCAGCCCGAAGGACATGGCCACCTACACCCAACTCGAGCCAAGTGGAGAGCACATCAACGGATTGGGCGACGACGCCTTCTGGAACTCGACGCTGGACATGGTCTTCGTGCGCAAGGGGGACCGCGCTTTCGCGGTGGTGTCGCCGTCCTTGGCCAATCTGACCGGCGATCCCCAGGCATCCAAGTCGGCCATGGTCGACCTGGCCACGATCGTGCTGAGCAAGTTTTGAGTTCAGCCCGTAGCGCGCGATCGCTGGCTCTCGCCGCCCTGAGCGTCGCCCTCGTCAGTGCGGCGTGCGGTGGGGGAGCGACCAAGTCGGCCACCAAGGCGGCGTCCGTCACCACCCCGGGCGTTGCGCCGTCTCATACGGCGTCCACGGTCGCTGACATCGGCACGTCGTCCTCCGGAACCGGGGGATCGTTCAAGGTCCGCGTCGTGAACTTCTATGCCCCTTCGGACCACCCTCAGGGGCTGGCGCTCGATGGGTACTTTACCGGGGATACCAACCCCAATCCGAAGGATGGTGTCGGCAAGGCCGACTTCGCGTCTGTGGGCTACGGCCAAACCAGTGACTACAAGGGGGCGGATCCGTCGAAGCTTCGAGGTCTGACTCTCTTCGTCCCCGGGGCGGCGGACCCGGTCGCCCTTCAGAACCTCATCGGCTCGGCCGCCGGCCGGATCACTGTCCTCACGTACTGGATCGGTCAAGCTGGCAACGCGGCCACCGCCGTGTTCGACGAGATGCCCTCGGCGAAGAACGTGGCGGAAAAATTCCCCGACGTCATCCCGGCCGCCCCGTCAGGTAAGGCTCTGCTTGTCGCCGCGGGAGGGCCCCTCATGAACGTCGACAAGGGCGGGGCGTACAACGTCGGCCAGCCGGGCAAGGGCTGCTTCGCTTTGCTGTACCCGGACGGGCCGTCGTCTGGTCACACAACCACACCTGCCGGCGGCAGCTTGACGTACCTCGCCGACCCCGGTGCGCTGCAAGTGGCATGGTTCGGTCCACTCGATACGGACTGCACCCAGGCCCCCGTCATCCCACCGGCGTCGGTCACGGTGGCAGCCAGCGATCGAATGATCGTTGTCGGCTATGGGACGACCACGTCGTCATTGCACTTGTCGATCGTTCCCATTCGAGTGCTGCCAGGTGATCCCGCCTTAGTGGGAGTAACGCCGCCCACGACAGTGGCGCCCACGTTGAGGGCTGACCCGTGTTCCCTGTTCACCAACGACGCGGCCGCCACGGCGCTGGGCGCGGCGGTATCCGGCAGCACCGGCGACAAGAGCGCCGGAACCTGCAGCTATACCGCCGGCGCGGCCACGTTGGGCGTCGCCCTCCAGTCCGATATGACCAAGGAGGCGTTCGACGCGCTGCGCTCGTCGGCCACGGGAGCACAGCCCGTTACCGGCATAGGGGATCAGGCCTACCTGACCACCGGTCCGGTCTCCATCGTCGTGCTCAAGGCCTCGATCATGCTCGCCATCGGCTTGGACCACCATGCGGACAGCGGACCGGATGATCCCAACGTCGACGCTCCTCTGCTCAAGTCCCTGGCCGCCGAGGCCATACAGCACCTCTAGTACAGGCTCGGCAATACCCTTTCCCCTCTCTGTTCTGGCAGATGGGGGAAAGGGTTCTGCCGCGTCGCATTAGCGTGGGTGTCCATATGACCACAGGATTCAATATTGCCGAGACGGACCGACTGCTCAGCACCACCCGCGCCGTGCGCAAGCGGCTTGACATCACCCGGCCGGTCGAACGCAGCGTCGTGCTCGATTGCCTTCGTGTCGCCACCCAGGCGCCGACCGGTGGAAACACGCAGCGGTGGCGCTGGATCGTGGTCGATGACCCTGCCCTCCGGGTCGGCCTGGCCGATCTGTATCGCAAGAGCTTCGAGCCATACATGGAAGCACAACGGGCGGCGATCGTGAAGGCCGGCCGCACGGACATGGACCGCATCGTCGACTCGTCCAGCTATCTGTCGGATCACCTCCATGAGGTGCCGGTGTTTGTCATTCCGTGCGTGCTGGACCGCCTCCCCGAGCGACCGCACACGGCCGAGACGGCCGGCTTCTACGGTTCCATCCTTCCGGCCGCGTGGAGTTTCATGCTGGCCCTGCGTAGCCGCGGGCTCGGCTCGGCCTGGACCACGCTGCATCTCGCCTACGAGCGGGAAGCGGGTGAGTTGCTCGGTATCCCCGAGACCGTGACCCAGACGGCGCTGATTCCCGTGGCGTACTACACGGGCACGGACTTCAAGCCGGCCGACCGACGCGCGGTTGAGGAGATCACGTACTGGAACGGCTGGCGTCAGATCGCGTCCTAGGGTGCAGTCGGACGAGGAGAGCGCCGGTCACGGACGGCTGACCGTCGAGGAATTCTACGCCGAAGCCGCCGTTGCTTCTGAGGATCGGCTGCACCGGTAGTCGTTTGTCCGGCGAAGAATCCTTGAGTTGCTTGCGAACGGTGAGCTCACCGCCGGGGCGGTGACTTCGTGAGCAGGCCGTCGAGATACCGGGTGATCGGCCAGGCCCCCAGCGAGGTGTTCGAGATCACGGTGTGGGTGAACCCTCCGACCGGGTCGTGGACAGTTCGAAAAGAGACACCGGCATCGAAGCCCTCCAGCATCACTGCATCTCGCGTTTCGTGGAGCCAGAATCCCAGCCCGTAGCGCATGGACTGCGACGGGACCTCGCTGCGGGGGCGCACCATCTCGGCCACCCAGTCCGCCGACACGATCCGCCCGGCGAAGAAGGCGGTCCACAGGGCGTGGATGTCTGCAACGGTGGAGTAGACGCCGCCGTCTCCGCTGCCTCGGACCGGCAGATGCAGGACGTTGGTCCGTGGTCCCTCCGTGCCGAGATAGCCGACCGCAGCGCGACCTGGGAGTTCGTCGGATCGCAGAAAGGCCGTGTCGCGCATGTCGGCTGGCTCGCACACCCGTTGCTCGACCAGTTCCTGGAACGATGTGCCGGTCGCGCGCTCGGCCACCAACGCGAGCACGACATAGCCGCTGTTGCAATACGAGAAGCGCTCGCCCGGTGCCGACTTGGGTACGTGCCCGTCGAGCACGGCGAGATACTGCTCGGTGGTCACCAACTCGTGGACTGGGACCGGCAAGACGAAGTCGGTGATCTCGTAGTCAGCGTCCTCGTCGAGGTAGTCGCCGATGCCAGATCGATGGGCGAGCAACTGCTCGACCGTCACGTCGTCTCCGATCAACGGCAGGCTTTCGCCGAGCACCGAGCGAGCGGTCGTCGCCAGCGAGAGACGCCCCTCTTCGATGAGGCTCACGATCGTCAAGGCGGTCAGGCCCTTGGTGCCACTTGCGATCCCGAACTGGCCGTCGACGGTGTTTGCGACGTCGAAGCCACGGTGGGCCAGCCCGTACGCCTCGGCCAGCAAGACGCGGTTGCCGCGGTCGACCCGTACCACGCCCGAGAATCCTGTCTCGGCGGCGATTCGATTGACGGAGTCCGTCAAGCTGTCCACCGCAAGGAACGTACCGCGGTTCATCGGATATCGATAGGCGGGCCTAAGTACCCCGTGCAAGGCTCGTCGCCGTGGACAGTTCACAGCTGCGAGAGCGGGTGGCGAATGCGCGTTACCCCCGATCTGCGACTTATGACGCGGTGTGGGTGGTCGAGAACAGGATGGGGTCCAACGGGTTGTGGCTGACTGAGTGGCTCTCGGAGGCCGTGTCACTGGCCCCAGGCATGAGAGTCCTCGACCTCGGCTGCGGGACGGCGGTCAGCTCGATCCTCCTCGCCAAGGAGTTCGGTCCGCGCGTCTGGGCGGCGGATCTGTGGATCAGTCCTTCGGACAACTGGGACTGCCTCGGCGAATCAGGGCTGGAGGAGAGCGTGATGCCGCTGCGGGCCGAGGCACACGAACTGCCATTCGCAGACGGATGCCCGCCGCCAACGCACTTGCGGCCAAGGCCAAGGCGGAGCCCGAAGCCGAAGCCGGCTAGGGAGGCCGTCTGCGTCCTTTGACCGATTCTGCCGGCGCGGCCGGCCCCCTTCCCGCCTCGAGGCGTAGGGTATCTCCATGCCTTTCGCCGATGTCAATGGTCAGCATCTGTACTTCGAGGACAGTGGCGGCGACGGCCCGCCGGTGATCTTCAGTCACGGATTCTTGATGGATCACGAGATGTTCGCGCCGCAGGTCGCCGCGCTCGCCGACACCTTCCGTTGCATCACGTGGGACGAGCGCGGGTTCGGGCAAACGCCGGCGCGCGCCCCGTTCACCTACTACGACTCCGCCGCGGACTGCCTGGCGCTCCTCGACCACCTCGGTATCGAGCGAGCGGTGCTGGCCGGGATGTCCCAGGGCGGCTTCTTGTCGTTGCGCGCCGCGCTCGCGGCCCCCGATCGGGTCAAGGCGCTCGTCCTCATCGACACCCAAGCGGGCGTCGAGGACCCCGGCACGCTCCCGCTTTACCAAGCCATGCACGACGAGTGGGTAACGAACGGTCCGACGAACGTCCAGGACGCCGTTGCCGCACTGATCCTGGGCGGCGGATTCGACCCGGCGGCGTGGATCGGCAAGTGGAACGCTGCTCCCAAAACAAATCTGACTTTGCCGTTCGGCTGCCTGGTCGAGCGGGACGACATCACCGGCCGGCTCGGCGAGATCCTCTGCCCGGTCATCATCTTCCATGGTGACCTCGACCAGTCGATTGCGATGCACGAGGCCGAGGTCCTGCGCGACGGACTAAAGGGTTGCGAGCGGCTCCCCCCGGCGACCGGGGCGCGCCCCGCCCGCCGACGTGGTTCGAGCA
>CAXMLU010000087.1:0-5664 GCA_964194255.1 uncultured bacterium | reverse complement strand
TATCTGTCGACTGCCCAGGATCGGCGGGAGTGGGTCGAGGCCATCCGCTGCGCCCGCTCGATACTGGGCCAGCCGGCCTTCGCGGAATTCGACGGCGGCGAGCTGTCGCCCGGCCCGTCGATAGAGAGCGACGGGGAGATACTGGGGTGGGTGGCCCGCGACGCCGAGACGGCCCTGCATCCCTCGTGCACGTGCCGGATGGGAACCGACGAACTGTCGGTGGTCGACCCGGACCGCATGCAGGTTCGAGGCATCGAGGGTCTGCGGGTGGTCGACGCCTCCGTCATGCCCTATGTCACCAACGGCAACATCTACGCGCCGGTGATGATGGTTGCCGAGAAGGCCGCCGACCTGATCCGAGGAGAGGACCTTCTTCCCGCCGAGCACGTTATGTACTACCGGCACGAGCGAGATGAAACGGGAACGAAGCAACGGGAAGGAGGGGGCCATGCGAGTACCTGATCAAGGCCTTTTCATCCACGGAGAGTTCGTGGACGCCGCTTCGGGCGAGTGGTTCGACACCTGCAACCCGGCGACGGGTGACGTGTTGTGCCGGGTCCAGCAGGCGGGCGACGAGGACGTCGACCGGGCGGTGTCCTCAGCCCGTCAGGGGTTCGCGGAGTGGTCGGCCATGACCGGCGCCCAGCGGGGCCGGATCCTCAACCGGGCGGCGACGCTGTTGCGCGAACGCAACGACGAGCTCGCTCACCTCGAGGTCCTCGACACCGGAAAGCCCATCGCCGAGGCGAAAGCGGTCGACGTCCTCTCTGGGGCGGAGTGCGTCGAGTACTTCGCCGGCGCGGCGGCGACGCTGCATGGCCAGCACCTCGACCTCGGCGCGTCGTTCGCGTACACGCGGCGAGAGCCGCTGGGAGTGTGTGCGGGCATCGGTGCCTGGAACTACCCGATTCAGATTGCCTGCTGGAAGTCCGCGCCGGCCCTGGCGTGCGGCAACGCCATGGTGTTCAAGCCGGCCGAGCTGACCCCGCTGACCGCCATCAAGCTGGCCGAGATCTATTTCGAAGCCGGCGTCCCCGCGGGCGTATTCAACGTCGTTCAGGGCGACGCCCGTACAGGTGAGGCCCTCACCCGACATCCCGGCATCGCGAAGGTCTCCCTCACGGGCGAGGTCGGGACGGGCAAGAAGGTCATGGCCGCGGCGGCTGGCACCATCAAGCACGTCACCCTCGAACTGGGTGGGAAGTCCCCGATGATCGTGTTCGAGGACGCCCACCTCGACAACGCCGTGTCCGGCGCCATGCTCGGAAATTTCTATACGCAGGGCGAAATCTGTTCGAACGGAACCCGCGTGTTTGTGCACGAGTCGGTGGCCGAGGAGTTCGTGGCCCGCCTGAAGAGTCGCGCCGCCAAGCTCCGGATCGGCGATCCGCTTGATCCGGGCACGGACATAGGAGCCCTCATCTCGGAGGCGCACATGCACAAGGTGCTCGGTTACATCGCCGCCGGCTCCGCCGAAGGGGCGCGGCTGGTCTGCGGTGGCCGCCGGATCGAGGACACCGCCGCACTGGCACGCGGTTACTTCGTCGAGCCCACCGTCTTTGATGCGTGCGCGGACAGCATGTCAATCGTCAGAGAGGAGATTTTTGGTCCCGTCATGGCGGTGCTGACGTTTGCCGATGAGGACGAGGTCATCGAGCGGGCCAATAGCACTGAGTACGGTCTCGCCGCGGGAGTGTTCACTCGCGATCTCCAGCGTGGCCACCGAGTAGCCAGTCGCCTCGAAGCGGGCGTCGTCTGGATCAATACGTACAACATCACGCCGATCGAGATGCCGTTCGGCGGCGTAAAGCAGTCGGGCATCGGGCGGGAGAACGGCCTCGCCGCCATCGAGCACTACACGCAGCTCAAGAGCGTTTACGTGGAGATGGGAGACGTCGAAGCGCCGTACTAATCGCGGCTTAGCTCGAGGATGTACGCGGCGGCCGCGTCGATGTGGACATCGCGGCTGGCTGCCGTCCGCCGTTCCCTTACCTCGACCTGATTATTCGCCAGCCCCTTTCCGACGACGACCGTGACCGGAACTCCGATCAGCTCGGCGTCGGCGAACTTGACACCGGGCCGCGCTGCGCGGCGGTCGTCGAGCAACACCATCATTCCCATGTCGTCAAGGGTGCCGGCCAGCGCGACGGCGGCGTCAAAGGGGGCGTCGTCTCTTCCCACTGCGACGATATGGACGTCAGCCGGCGCGACTGCCGCGGGCCACGAGAGGCCCTTGTCGTCATGATGTTGCTCGGCGACTGCGGCCACGGCTTGCGAGATGCCGAGGCGATAGGCGCCAATGGCGACGGCCACGGGCTTCCCGTCGCCATCGAGAACACTCAGGCCGAAGCTCTCTGCAGCGTCCGTTCCGAGCCGGGCCAGCTGGCCGATCTTCACGCCCCTTTCGATCCGCAGAGATCCGCCGCAGCGAGCGCAGGCGTCGCCCGACCGCACCTCCGTGGCCTGGATCTCGCCATCAGGGGTGAAGTCGCGGCCACGAATGACGTCGAGGCTGTGGCGATCGGGCTCGTCGGCACCGGCGACCCAACGCCGGCCGGGCGCGACACCGACGTCGACGAGGTAAGGGATGTGCGACGGGCTGTTGGTCCCGAGCCGAGCCGGCCCGAGATAACCCGGCACGATGCCGGGATGGGCGGCGAAGTCCTCGGCGTCGAAGGGGCGCACCGCCACCGCTCCTAGCTGAGACGCCACTCGCCTCAGGTCGGCGTCACGATCCCCGGGGATCCCGAGGGCGAGCGGCGATTCCATCCCGTCAGGGCCCTTCACCATCACGACCAGATTCTTGAGGGTGTCGGCCGCCGTCCACGGACATCCGGTTGGGGCTACCTCGCCGCCTGCGTTGAGTGCGGCGACCAGGGCGTCGATCGTCGCCGCGTCGGGTGTCTCGATGACGCGCGTCGCCGGCGCGGTCGGCGCGTCCAGAGATTCCGCCGACGCGACCGTGGCCACCTCGAGGTCAGCCGTATAGCCGCAGGACGCACAACGGACGAACGTGTCGGGACCACCACCATGAGGGAAGAGCAGCGCCTCGCCGGCGACAACGGCGACTCCGCCGGCGCCACCAGCGGCGAAGGCGCCGGCATCGCCGGGGACAAGCGAAAGCTTGAGTCGATCGAGGATCCTGACGTAGGTCTCTCGGTAGCGGTCGTAGGCGGCTCGGAGTCCTTCTTCGTCGGCGTCGAAGGAGCACGCGTCGTTCACCAGGACCTCGTGGCTGTCCAGGATTCCGGCTCCGGCCCGCGCCTCTCGACGAAACTGGGTCTGCATCCGGTAGAGCGACCAGGGCAGATCCCGGTAGGAGGAGCTCTCGGCCTTCACGGTGCGGGCGAACACTTCCACGGCCGATGGAACCGCTTCATCAGGCCCGGCCGTCATCGACGCGGGCGGTCGGAGCTCTTGGGCACCGGCCCGCTCCAATTCCTCGCGTACGATGGTCTCCACCCGCCGCAGGACGTGCACCCCAAGCGGCAACCACGTGTAGAACCCGGGGGCGGCGCGCCGGATGTATCCGGCCCTCACCAGCAGCCGATAGCTGGCGACCTCGGCGTCGGCGGGATCATCGCGCCGGGTGCGCAGAAACAGCGTCGACATCCGCAGCAGCATGGCGGGGGGATGCTAGCAACCGCCCAGGCCGCCCCTAGCGCGCCCTGGTCGATCAGGGTTCGCCGATCGGAATGACGACATCCTCACGCTGCCGATCACCGCGGGACCCTCGCCTGGTGGCGAGAAACGACCCACCGATGATCAGTACGAAACCGATGCCGGTCCCCATCGAGAACTTCTCCTTGAGGAACACCACGCCGAGTGTCACGGCCACTGCGGGGTTCACGTACGTGATCACCGTCGCCCGGAGCGGGCCGACCTCGGCGATGAGATGGAAGAACAACACGAACGCCAAAGCCGTGCAGACCGTGCCGAGCACGAGCACGGCGGCGATGCCCGTCCCGGCCGGCCAATGGGCCGGACGATCGATGACGGCGATCGGTGCATAGGCCAAGGCGCAGAGGCCCAGTGAGGCGGCCACCACCCCGAGCTTGGGGAGGTCGGCGAGCGATCGGGCCAAGATGACCGGACCGATGGCGTAGCCGACCACGACCAGGCCCACCGCGCCGACGGCCCCGAGGTCAGCGCTCCCGACATCAAGCCCAACCAGAGCCGCCACCCCGCCGAGACCCACGACCAGGCCGGCGATCAGGCGTCCGTCCAGGGTTTGGCTGTCCCGGAGCACGACGATCAGGACGGCCCCGACGAGAGGGACGGCGGCCACGAGAAGGCCGGAGAGCGAGCTGGACAGCCTCCGTTCGGCCGAGGAGAGGAGCAGCCACGGACCCGCGATCTCGACGATCGTGTAGGCCACCAGAGGCTTCCACTTGGCCAACAGCGGTCGGAGCTCGCCCCGGGCGGCGGCCAGGGGCACCAGGAGGGCGGCCCCGATCCCGGTACGGGCGAAGACCAGGTCCGGCGGGGCCAGGTTACGCACGGCCACCTTGATCAGCAGGTACGGGATGCCCCAGATGACGCCCATGGTGCAAAAAAGCAACCAGCCCCGGCGGGTCACACCGCCGCCGCGGCACGATTCGCCGCTGCGCCACGATTCGCCGCCGAACGGCTCCCGACGACCCGCTCCAGGGGGGATGGCATGGCCCGTCAGTCTGGCTTATGACGGCCGCACCGACTGGCGCTTTTTGGTCAGGGCGCTCCCGGTGACCCGTGCCGCCGGGCAGGGAGTGCGCGCTTGAGAATGACGGAGATCGGGGAGAGACTTGGGAGGTGGCGAACGCGGCCCTGCTCGTGGGTGTGATCATGTTTCCCACCCTCCTCGGCGGCTCGGTCATCGTGGCGGCCCGGCTGTGGCGGCGATTCGAAGCGCGGGACCGCGGCCCGGTGCCGCTGGGCCCTCCCATCGAACACCTCGCCGCCGACCTGCGGCGCCTTCGAGACGAGCGCGGCCAGATGGTCAGGCAAGAGCCCAGACCCGGTCGCGGGCTGAGGACCCGTGCTCTCAACGCCGCCTACATCGATGCGTTGACGGCGGCCTGTCGAGCCCTCGATGCCACGCCACCGCAGACCGACGGATTCGGTCCGACCGCCACCGTGGAGCTACGTCGAGTGGAGTCCGAGCTCCGCGGGCGCGGTCTCGACATCTAACGGGCGACATGGTCCATGTCCTAGTGGTCTCCGACGAGACAGACGAGTCCCTGTGGCACGACGTCGGCCCGTTTGGCCGGGCCGACCTCATCCTGGCGTGCGGCGACTTACCGTTCGATTACCTTGCGCACCTCATGCAAGGTCTCGATGTCCCGCTGGTGTTTGTGCCGGGCAACCACGACGCCGATGTTGCGGGCTATCGGCAGGACCGGCACGGACTCGTGTTGCGTGCCGGGATGCCGGCGGAGCCCCCCTGGCCCAGCGGCGCCCTCAATGCGGACGGGCACGTAGTTGAGGCGGCTGGCTTGCGCATCGCCGGCCTCGGAGGTTGCTTGCGGTACAGCGATGGGCCCAATCAGTATTCCGATCGCCAGCAGGCCTGGCGGGCGCGCAAGCTGGCTGCGGCCGTTCGCTGGCGACACCTTCGTGATGGCAGAGGCGTCGACATCCTTCTGACTCATGCCCCCCCGAGCGGTGTCGGCGACGGCGAGGATG
>CAXMLU010000086.1:0-9487 GCA_964194255.1 uncultured bacterium | reverse complement strand
TATCGTCACTCGGCCGGTGGATCCGGGTTAAGGCGGCGATCAGCTGATGGCGATCATCCACCACATCACCGAGCGCGCGGCCTGGGAGACGGCGGTGCTCGGGGGACAGTACATTGGCGACTCCCTCGGCACCGAGGGGTTCATCCACTGCTCCACCGCCGAGCAGGTCGACGGGGTGGGCCGGGCACGCTTCGCCGGCCGCGAGGGCCTGGTGCTCGTCTGCATCGACGAGGCGCGGGTGACGGCGCCGGTCCGCTACGAGAACCTCGAGGGAGGCGCCACCCTCTTCCCCCACCTCTACGGCCCGCTCGACCCCGCCGCCGTGGTCGAGGTGCTGGACTTCACGCCGGGCTGAGCGGGGCGGTCGCGGGGCGCCGGGCCTGCACAATACGGCCCGTCGGATTCGAGCCAGGAGGAACCGCCCCGGTGAGCGAGCTGCAGGTCGAGGTCGAGCCCGGCGAGGTCGGCTTCGACGCCGCCCGGCTGGCACGCATCCAGGGCCTCTTCGACGGCTACGTCGAGGCCGGGCGGCTGCCCGGCTGGCTGGCGGTGGTCAGCCGCTTCGGACGGGTGGTACAGGTGGCGAGCGGCGGCCGGCGCGACCTCGAGGCCGGGCTGCCCGTCGAGCCCGACACCCGGTGGCGGATCTACTCGATGACCAAGCCGGTCACCTCGGTGGCGGCGATGATGCTCTACGAGGAGGGACGCCTCCAGCTCACCGACCCGGTGGCGCGGTACATCCCCGCGTTCGCCGACGTCCGGGTGTACAGCAGGGGCTCGGCGCTCAAGCCGCTGACGGTGCCGGCGAGCGAGCCGGTGCGGCTGTGGCACCTGCTCACCCACACCGCGGGGCTGACGTACGGATTCCACCACGCCCATCCCGTCGACGCCATCTACCGGGCCGCCGGGTTCGACTGGGGCACCCCGCCGGGGATGGACCTCGCCGCCTGCTGCGACGCCTTCGCGGCGATGCCGCTGGTCTTCCAGCCCGGGGCGGAGTGGTGCTACTCGGTCGCCACCGACGTGCTCGGCCGGGTCGTCGAGGTGGTGTCCGGCATGCCGCTCGACCGCCTCTTCGCGGAGCGCGTCCTCGGTCCGCTGGGGATGACGGACACCACCTTCTGGACCGACGACGACCGCCTCGCTGCGCTGTACAGCCCGGACCCGCGCACCGGGAGGGCGGTGCGCAACGAGCAGATGGACCTTCCCGCCCGCCGGCCGCCGGTGTACCTCTCCGGGGGCGGCGGACTGGTGTCGACCGCGGCCGACTACCACCGCTTCACCCGGATGCTGCTCGGCGGCGGCGCCCTCGACGGAGTGCGCCTGCTCGGCACCCGAACCGTCGAGTACATGGTGCGCAACCACCTCCCCGGCGGTGCCGACCTGGAGGCCTTCGGCCGGCCGCTGTTCGCCGAGATGCCCTTCGGCGGGGTCGGCTTCGGGCTCGGATTCTCGGTGGTCGTCGACCCGGTGAAGGGGCATTCGATCTGCAGCACCGGGGAGTACGCCTGGGGCGGGGCGGCGAGCACCGCGTTCTGGGTCGACCCCGCCGAGCAGATCACCGCGCTCTTCTTCACCCAGCTGCTGCCCTCGAGCACGTATCCGGTCCGCTCACAGCTTCGCACCCTGGTGTACCAGGCGCTCGTTGACCGGCCGCGGTCCGGTGGCGAGGTGCCGGCCGGGTAGACGATTGCCGTCGTCGCGTCAGACCTCGATGCAGGTTTGACCGCGCGGCGAGCGTATGGAGGGTGCGACTGCGATCACCGCAGCGCAGAGGGTCAGGGGGGAGACACGATGCGACGTGCACACGCACGCCGCCGGCCAGCTCTGCGTGCTTGCGCGGACATGCGGCCGGCGACGGATTCCTCGACACGTCGGCGCTGGATGCGGCTGGTCCCGCTGCTCGCCAGCCTGGTGGTGATCGTGGCACCGGGAGCCCCGCTGTGGGCGTCCGGGGCGACGGCGCCGGGCAGCGGATCGCGCGCCTCCTGCTCGAGCGCAGCGGCCGGGTTCGCCCGCTGTCACTCCCTGGTCTCCAGCATCGTGAGGGGGAATGCCAACAGCAACCCGAACGCCGGGTACACCGCGCAGGACCTGCAGCGGGCGTACAACCTGTCGCAGGTGTTGGGGAACGGGGCGAACGAGACCGTGGCCATCGTGGACGCCTACGACAATCCCAGGGCCGTCAGTGACCTGAGCACCTACCGCCGGACCTTCGGCCTGGGCGCATGCACCACCCCCAGCCCCGCGGCGACCGGCTGCACCTTCAGCAACGGGGCGACCATCCGCAAGGTCGCCCAGGACGGGAGCCAGCGCTACCCCAGCGGCAACGTGGGTTGGGGACAGGAGATCTCCCTCGACGTCGACATGGTCTCGGCGATCTGCCCGCGCTGCAACATCCTGCTGGTCGAGGCGACCACCAACAGCATCGCCAACCTGGGCGCCGCCGTGACCACGGCGGCGAACATGGGCGCCAACGCCATCAGCAACAGCTATGGCGCCAGCGAGTTCAGCGGCGAGACCGCCGCCGACGGGAACTACAACCATCCCGGCGTGGCGGTGACGGCGAGCACCGGCGACAGCGGGTACGGGGTGCAGTGGCCGGCCGCGTCGCCCTACGTGACCGCGGTGGGCGGGACCAGCCTCAAGCGGGCGACCAGCGCGCGCGGCTTCGTCGAGACCGCGTGGAGCGGCGCCGGCAGCGGCTGCAGCGCCTACGAGGCGCGGCCGTCGTGGCAGTCGATCGCCACCATCGCGGCGGTGTGCGGCAAGCGCGCGGTCGCCGACGTGTCCGCCGTCGCCGACCCCAACACCGGCGTCTCCGTCTACGACACCTACGCGTCGTTCCTCTTCGGCCAGAGCGGCTGGCTGGTCTTCGGCGGGACCAGCGTCGCCTCGCCGATCATCGCCTCGGTCTACGCGCTGGCCGGCAACCCGGCCACGGCCCCGAGCCAGCCCTACCTGCAGCCGGCGCCGACCCTGAACGACGTCGTCTCCGGCAGCAACGCCGGGCTGGTGGGGTGCGGCACCGCGCTGTGCACCGCCGGCGCCGGCTGGGACGGCCCCACCGGCCTGGGCTCCCCCAACGGGATCGGAGCCTTCTGACCCCAGCCGCCGGGGGGCGGCCGGCCGTGGCGAGAGCCCTCTCCGGCGGGAGAGGGCTCTCCCTGGTCACAGGGCCCTGAAGTATCGAGCGATGGGGAGCAGCGTGAAGCCGGCCTTCTCGTAGACGCGCCGGGCCGGCGCATGGCCCGGGTCGCCTCCGGTCTCCACCATGGCCACGGTCATCCCGGCGTTCCTGATGAGCTCGAGCGCGAAGGTGGTCAGCCGGGTGCCCAGCCCACCGTTCTGGTGGGCGGGATCCACCGCGACCATGACGACCTCGCCGAGGCGTCGCTGCCGGTTCAGGTCGATGGCGACGAAACCGATGACGCAGGCCCCGGCCTCCGCAACCCACACCGCTGATCGGAGCGCCAGTCGGGGTGAAGCCGGCGAAAGATGGCCGGACCCAGGGCGACCTCGATCGACTCGAACACCGGTGCCCACGCCTGCAGCGACAGCTCGACCACGCTGGCGGCGTCGGAGTCCGAGTACGACCGCACTCGAGCCTTCACGGAGCCATCCTCGCATGACGGATGCGCCGGCCTCGGGTGAGACGAGGCCCACTCGGGGCTCGACCAGGCCTTCGCCGGGCAGACCAACGGGCTGTGCGGTGCGGCATGGCCGGGTGCGCTGTTCATGATCACCGGCCTGCACACGGGGTCCGTCCGGTTCACCGTCGAGTCCCACGACGAGCCGCCACCGGACGACGACCGATGGGAGGACGCCGTCGAGGTCTCGTTCACGCCGGCGTCGTCGCGGATCGTCCCGGCGCAGTCGGCCGGCGAGGCGACCTGGCCGCTCGATCTGGCCGAGACCCGGCGAGGCGCCCCCGCGATCGGTATCTGCTCCAGCTCTGGCCCGCGCCGGTGGCTGCCGACCGCGTCGTCAGGGTGGGGAGCGAGGTCGCCGCCCACTGGCACGACTTCGCGCGGAGCCTCCTGCCCCCCCGGGGTGGGGGCTGACCGGGGCCGCCACGACCTCGCGGGCCGCGCCTCCACCGCGAGGCCGCGGAGAAAATGGATACGATCCCCGGCGGTCCCGGGGCCGGCGGCTTTCGTACTGGAGCTGCGCGGCCTCGGAGATCAACTCGCTGGCTTTCCGAACGAGCGCTCGGAGGTGACAGCTGCCCTCATCTACTGTGACCTCACCACCGGGCCGACCGGGGCTCCCATGTCGCTTGACGAGCGCATCGGCGAGGTGCTTGGGCGCTATGGGTCGGAGAGCGTGGTCGCCCGGGCCATGCGCCTAGCGCGCCCAGAGCTGGCGGAGGCGGTGGACCGGGTCGGCCGACTGGTCTCAGAAGGAGACACGCCAACGGCACGGTGACGGTGACCGACCCCACCGTTGATCCACAGCAGGTGCCAGGCCACGGGCTCAGGTCAGACCACTCTCCTGCAGGCAGCTTGCCAGGACTACTAGGACGGGGCGGCTGCGGCAGATTCGAGAATCTGCTGGGTGTGCTCGCCTAGGCCGGGCGGGCGCAGGTCGGGGCGCGCCGGCTCGTGCTGGAAACGGATCGGCGACCCGAGGTGGCGCCGACCGCGCTCGTCGCGCAAGATCATGCCGCGGGCATTGAGGCCTGGGTCGGCGAGCGCCTCGAGGAAGGTGTTGACCTGGCTCCAGCAGACGTCGAGGGTCGAGAGCCAGGCGACGCACTCGGCCAGTGTTTTCTGGCGGAACACGCCCGCCAGGAACTCGACAACGGGTTGCTGGTGCGGGCCGGGGCCGCGCAGACACGGCGCCACGAGGTCGGGCCGTCCGAGGTTCTGGAGAAGAGTCTCGACAAATGGTCGTTCCTGCCCGCCCAGGACGAGCTGGCGTCCGTCCTGCGTGTCGTAGATCTGATAGAAGGCGGCGCCGCCCGTGGTGCGTTCGTGCTTGGCGACGGGCTGGCGGTTCTCGGCCAGAGTCGGGCCCACCAGGTACAAGGTGGCGCCGACGACGCTGTCGTGCATGCTGATCTCCACCCAGTCGCCCCGGCCCGTCTGCTCCCGGCGCAGCAGGGCCATGAGCACGCCGGCCAGGCCTTGCGGCCCACTCAAATAGTCCGCCGCCGCCAAGGCAGGGATGGCCGGCGTCCCGTCCCGTCCCTGTGTGACGCTGAGGGCTCCGCTCAGCGCCTCGACGACGAGATCGTGGGCGGGACGGTCACGGTAGGGGCCATCCTGGCCGAAAGCGGAGATCGAGCAGTAGACGATTCTCGGGTTGCGCCCGCTGACTGTGGCGTAATCCACGCCCAGCCGAGTGGCCACGCCGGGACGGAAGGACTCGACGAACACGTCGGCGCTCTCGCACACCTGCAGCAGCGCCCTCCCGCTGAGCCATTTCCTTGAGGTTGACCACGATGCTCTTCTTGCCGCGGTTGAGGTTGCGGAAGAACACGGTGTCCGGACCGTCCGAAGGCCCGATGGCCCGGCCGGGGTCACCCCCCGGCGGTTCCACCTTGATCACCTCGGCGCCTTGATCGGCCATGGCCAGGGTGAGCAGCGGGCCGGGCAGGAAGAGCGAGAGATCGACCACGCGGATGCCCTGCAGTTTCATCGCGCCACGTGCCCTCAGGCCACCGGGTTCCGATTGATCCACTGATTGGCGATGAGGATGCGTTGCATCTCGTTGGTGCCCTCCCCGATACAGGCCGGTGGCGCGTCGCGGTAGATGCGCTCCACATCGTTCTCCGTGGAGTAGCCGTAGGCGCCGTGGATGCGCAGGGACTCGGTCGCGTTCTCCAAGGCAGCCTCCGAGGCGGCGTACTTGGCCATGCCCGCCTCCATGTCACAGCGCTCGCCGCGATCGAAGGCGCCGGCCGCGTCCAACGTCAGCAACCGGAAGGCCCGGGCTCGGGTGGCCATCTCGCCGAGCTTGAGCTGGATGGCTTGGTGCTCGGCGATTGGTTTGCCGAAGGTCTCACGGATCTGTGCGTATCCGGTCGCCGCGGCCAGGGCTGCTTCGGCCATGCCGACGCCCCGGGCCGCCACGTTGATGCGACCGAGCTCTAGCCCGCCGCTCACCTGGAAGAAACCTTGGCCCTCCTCTCCGCCGATCAGGCAGTCCGCCGGCACCCGGTAATCCTTGAAGATCAGCTCCGAGGAGTCGATGCACTTGTAGCCGAGCGTCTCCAGCTCTCGACCGGTGCCGAAGCCCTGCTGCGCTTCCTCCATCCGGTCGACCGTGCGAACGTCCACGTACTCCTCCCCTGGGTGCGTCAGCGTTCGTAGACGGGGACGAGCAGGCCTCGGCCCAGCGTCTTGCCGAACATGTTGAAACCGACGAAGGCGGGGGTGACACTCTCGTCCACGCCGAGGGAGTCCACGTCGAGGGCATGGACCACGAAGGCGTAGCGGTGAGGGCCGTGGCCGGGCGGAGGAGCTGCGCCCAGGTAGCCGGGCTGGGCGACGTCGTTACGGATCTGCTTGGCAGAGGCCGGGAGCCCGAACCCGTCGGAGGCGCCGGCGCCCGCCGCGAGTTCGGTCACACCCGCGGGAATGTCGATGACGACCCAGTGCCAGAAGCCGCTGCCGGTAGGGGCGTCGGGGTCGAAGCAGGTGATGGCGAAGCTCTTGGTCCCGGTCGGGAACCCGCTCCACCGCAGGTGCGGGGAGCGGTCTTCCCCGCCGGCGCCGAAGATACCGCTCACCTGGGGCAGCGGGAGCGTCTTCCCGTCACCCACGTCATCGCTTTCGAGGGTGAACTCCGGAACAGGGGGAAGGAACTCGTAGGGCAGAGGGGCACGGGTCTGGTCCATGTTCACTCCTTGGTCAGGCGAATGCGGTTCGGTGCAGATCGGTACCACTGGGGGGCGGCTCATGGCGGGCCGAGACCCCGAAGTTGGTGGCGTCGACGAACTCGAAGGTCGGGTCGTCGAGCCCGGCCAGGACGGCCTTCAACTCCGCCCCGGCTCCGGCGAAGGCCACCGAGCCCGCCATGTGGTCAAACGACTTGATGAGGAGGTGCGCAACCGGATCTCCTCCGCGCCGCACCGAGGTACGACCGTCCTGGGCGACGATACGAAGACCGGTCTGCGCCACCAGCTGCGGGATGCGGCGGCCAAGGTTCGGAGCGAACAGGGCGTGGCCTTCCACCACCGCCATCACCTCTGCTGCGGCCCGGTTCCAGCCGGCCGCCCCGGGATGGTCGGGGGAGGCGGTCGTGAACGAGGCCACCACCAGCCCGTCGGGTCCGACCGGCTCGGCCAGCCAGCGCGCCACCGAGCCGCCCCCCGCCCCCACTTCGAGGCAGCGCCATCCCGGGGCGACCCCAACGGCCCGGAGCCGCTCGAAAGCGACGGGGTCGTAGCGCTGCTCGAGCAGCTCGAGGCGGCGGCGCTCGGCGCCGAAATGGGCGCCGGCGGCGAAGTAGGCGGATTCTCCGGGTCCCGGGGCGGTGGTCGTCGGCATGGAAGCAACGTTAGCCCGGAGGTCCGTGGGAGTCTCCCGTAGCGGTACGGGCACGGGTACGGGTTTGTGCCAGCCCCGGCTAGAGACCCAGCTCGTCCGCCCGCCGAGCGAGGTCGATCTTGGAGGAGATCCCCAGCTTGGCGTACACGCTGGCCAGGTGGCCCTCGACCGTGCGCTCGCCCACGAAGAGCGCCTCGGCGATCTGCCGGGCGGTGTGGCCCCTGGCGTAGAGATGCGCCACCTCCCGTTCCCGGCGGGTGAGGGCGTCCGGTCCCGAACCGGCCACGGCCACCTTCCGGCCCCGGCCACCCAGGGTCCGCATCACCTTACGGGCCTGGTCCCGGCGCCAGACGGCCCCGCAGGCGTCGAAGGCGGCGGCGGCGCGCTCGAAGGCCTCCAGGCCGCTGGCCGGTCGGACTGGGAGCGGGCCCGGCCGAGGACGGCCAGGGCTCGGCCCTCGAGGAGCCGGTAGCCGAGCGAGGAGAACACGGCGACGGCTTTCTCGGCGGGCCCGGCGGCGCTGCCGCCGTCCCCGCCGGCCAGCTCGGCCCAGGCCCTGCCGAAAGCGGCGAAGCCCCGGTAGAGGTCACGGCCGGTGCGATCGGCGATCTCCTCCAGGTGAGCGGCCGCCTCCCGCGCCGCCTCTGGGTCGCCCGCCTCCTCGGCGGCCAGCTCGACCTGGTCGACCAGGGCCAGGGCGGCGAAGGGCACCACCTGACCCTGGAGGAGTCTGCAGCTGGCTTCCTGGAGCCCGGCCAGGGCTTCGTCCCGCTGGCCCCGCCGCGCGGCAAGGACGGCGGCGGCGTGGTCGAGGCAGTAGCCGTAGAACGCCCATCCCCGCTCCGCGTACACCGCTCGGGCCTGGGCCAGATAGGTCTCCGCCTCCGCCAGGCGGTTCGCCTCAATGGCGGCCAGCGCGGCGAACACCGCTCCCACGGCGCGCCGGGGGCTGATTCCCTCGGGGTGCGACGCTACGAATCCATCGGCGCAGACCATGGCTCGGGGAATGTCACCGGCCAACCAATGGATCCCCGCCTCCCAGGCCATGAGGATGCTGCGCCGCCAGACCTGGGCCGACGATTTCGTTTCGGCCAGCAAAGGGCCGACCTCGCCGACGCGCCCGTCGAGGGCGAGCAGGATCACGTTCACCGAAAGAACCCAGGCGAGGTGGTCGGCGTCGTTCTCCTCCCGGGCCAGGACGACCAGGCGGTCACAGGTGGCCCCAGCCTCGTCGAAGCGACCCTGCCACAGGGCCGTGCGGGCGCTGGCGTTTAAGGCGTATCCGGCCAGGAGGGGCTCGCCGATCGCCTCGGCGGCCTGCAGCGCCCGTTCCGCCTCGGCTTCCATCGCCTTCCAGTTGCCGGCCAGCGAGTGCAGATAAGCGACCCCTCCGGCCGCCACCGACATGCTGCGCCGGTCCCCCGCCTCTTCGAACAGGTCGCGGGCGCGCTCGGCCAGGCCGACGGCCCCCCCGAGATCAGCAGTCCCCCAGCCGAGGAAGGCGGCCAGGCGGTACTTGACGGCAGCCCGCCGAGGCAGGTCGGAGGAGCGCTCCAGCACCGAGTCGAGGAACTGCATGGCTCGCAAGCCTCGTTCGGCGTGAACTTCCATCCGGTGGTCCATGGTCCAGTGGGCCTGGGGGGACAGGGCCTCGACGAGCTCGAGCCAGCGCTCGTCGTCAGGTGGAACCAGCTCGACGAGGGTGGTGAGGATGTCCAGGGCCTCGAGGTGGGCCTGACGCTCCTCCGCCTGGCGCAGGGCGTCACGCAGGGCGTCGACCGCCTCCGGGTCGCCCACCTCGGCGCAGCGGGCGAAGTGGGGGGCGGCCTCCCCCAGCCGGCCGGACGCCAGCATGGCCCGGGCGGCCAGGCGGTGGAGGGCCCGCCGGCGGCTGGGGCCGATGCGCTCGTACACGACCTCCTGGAGCAGGGGATGGGCCAGCTCGTAGTTGGCCTCCGGTTCACCCGCCTCGGCCAGGACAAGCCGGGCGC
>CAXMLU010000085.1:0-2168 GCA_964194255.1 uncultured bacterium | reverse complement strand
GGCACTGGACCGATCGGGACGTCGAGGTGCTCGACACGCTCGCCCAGGCCGCTTCCGGTGAGATCGCCCTGCGCGCTGCCCTCGCCGACGCCCAGGAACTGGCCCAGCAGACCGCAGAGCTTGCCGCCGCTGCCGCCGTCGCCGGTCGGCGCACCGCCGAGTTCGCCCGCACGCTGCAGCAGAGTCTGCTACCACCGCAGCTTCCCGACGTGCCCGGCCTCGATATCGGGGCGGCCTATGTCCCCGCGTCGACCGGCGAGGAGGTTGTGGGCGACTTCTACGATGTCTTCGAGGGCGTTTCGGGGACTTGGTGTGTGGCGGTCGGCGATGTGTCTGGCAAGGGACCGGAGGCGGCGGTGATCACCGGCCTGGCCCGTTGGACGTTGCGGGCGGTGGCGTTGCGCACAATCAGCCCGGTCAAAGTCCTCGGACGACTCAACGAGGTCCTGCTTCACCAGCCGGCCGGCGGCGATCGACATATCACCGTTGCGTTTGCCACCATCCGCCGTCAGCGTGGGCGGGTGACCGTCTCGCTTTGCAGCGCCGGGCACCCGCTGCCTCTGCTGCGCCGGGCGGATGGGACGGTGTTCGACGCGGCCCGCCCGGGGATGTCCGCCGGCTGGTTCGAAAGGGCCGACCTCTCGGAGACCAAACACGAGCTCGACACCGGCGACATGTTGGTGTTCGTCACTGACGGGGTGCTCGAAGCCCGCCGCTCCGGGCTCGGGGGCGCCAGAAGCGGGGAGGAGTTCGGCGTCGAAGGCCTCCGCCGGGTCGTAGCGATCGGTGCGGGCAGTGCCCGCGAGCTGGCCGTCGCGGTCATGGACGCCGTCGAAGAGTTCCGCGACGGACCGCCCGTTGACGACACGGCCGTTCTCGTCGTGCGAGTCACCCCGTAACCCGGTCAGACACGCAGCGGATCGGCTCCAGAAGTTGACCGGGACCGGGCCCGAGCGGTTGGTCAACACCGGGCGACCTGCGACCCGCCCTCGCCAGGCGCTGACGTTGTTGCTGTTCGTGCTGGTCGAGGAGGTGGCCGGCCCCGACAAGGTTCGCGGTTGGATGGAGGGCAACGACATCGCACGACGCCGGTGTCCCCGCGAGGTCAGCCTCGCTGGCGGCAGCTCGTCGGGCCCGTGGTACCACGGTATCCCGTCTCCACAAACGCATCGCGTCGAAGGGGCGGCTCCGGTCCGGTCGCGGCTCCGCGGCGTCATGTCCGGATCGACAGAGCTTGAACGGCTCGCCTACCGGCGTGACGCCGATCAGGAAATTCGATCTGGCGCGGGGCGTCGAGCTGGCCGCGGCAGGTCCACGATCGTCGTGTTCGAACGGTAAGGACCTCCTCTGCATCGTTTCTCCGCGGGTCCCCGCGCAGGCACCGGGTGTATCCTGCAACCCGGCACGGAACACCACCGAATCGTGTCGTCTGCCCGAAGGTCGTTCCTCCGGGAGCGTTGCTCCGGTCCTTGGTAGCGCGTCGAGAACATGCGTCAGCCAACCAGGGAGGTGACGATGTCGCCTGTCGTGCTTGATTCGGGCAGCCCCAGCAGGCTTGTCGAACCCTTCTGTCGATGTGGGACTGCCTTGCCCGGCGCCGATCGGACTGTCGTCGCGCTCCACGGCGAGGTCGATCGCAACCGGGCACGCGGGTGAGGTCGCCTTTTGATGCCAGCGCACCGGCGACGAGGGGAAGTAGGGACGTCTGGCAGCATCTCTCCAGACTTGCCGCGGGCCGCGACGGCCGGGTCGCCGACCCCCGCCGATTGTGTGTCGCCTGTGTCGAAGTACTTGCGTTGGCGGGCGCCGCGATCACTTTGATGGGCCCAGGTGGCGCCATCGTGGCGAGGTATGCGTCGGACCCCGCTATCCAGCTTCTCCAAGATTTGCAGTTCACGGTCGGCGCCGGCCCGACCGCGGACGCCTACTCCCGGGGGGTCCCGGTCGCTGAATCGGACCTGGCCAGCGACGGCGCCCGGAGGTGGATCGGATTCTGTAGCGCAGCGGTGGAGGCGGGTGTCGGGGCGGTGTTCTCGTTTCCGTTGCAAATCGGGGCGGCTCGTCTCGGGGCGCTCACCCTGTACCGGTCCCAGCCGGGGTTGCTCGGTAACGCCGTCGACGGCCATGTTCTGGTCGCGGCCGAGATGATCACTCGGATCATATTGGGG
>CAXMLU010000084.1:0-7056 GCA_964194255.1 uncultured bacterium | reverse complement strand
GGTCCAACTCGATCAGTGCTGGGATCTGCTCCGCCAGCGCCGGGCCCGCCGCAACGCCGGCCAGGACCCGGAGGCCGCCGAGGTTCGCCCCCCGGGGACGGTCGAGGGCTACCGCCAGTAGGGCGGCCACCGTCTCGGTCCAGGCGGGGTGTTGGCGGGCGGTCGCCCGGACCGAGAGGGGATCTCCCCGCAGGGGCAAGGGGGCTTGCCCGACCTAGTTCGACGGCGGAAGTGGCTTCCCCTGCCCTACGGCGAGGTCGGCGATCACGGCCAGGGCCATCTTCCGCGTACCCCGCCGGTTGACCTGCGCCGCCGCGGCGGCACCCACCAGGAGCGGCGCAAGCGTGGTCAGGGAGCGTCCCGTACGGCGGGCGAGGCGCCGGCGCAGCGCCCGGGAGAGCTCCCGCCGGGCCGCCCCACTGACCACCGCTGCACCCCCCAGGACGAACGCATCGGGTCGCACTCCCCTGCCCTCCGCCCACGCCCTGGCCAATGCTAGGGCTCGAACTCCAGCGCCCGGCGGGAGCGGATGTCCGGTGGCGGCGTGAAGCTCACCGATCAGCTTCATCTCCACCAGGGCGGTGAGGACCGCGTCGGCGAGGACGGGAGCGGGCAGCGCGGCGATACCGACTCCGGTCGACTCGGCGACGGTGGCCAGCGCGCCGAAGGCGGCCCCGATGGCGGCGCTGGCGCGGGCCGCGTTCGTCACGAGAGCGGCCGTGAGCCCCTCACCCGATCGTCCATATTGGGCTTCGAGCGTGTCCCGGTCACGCAACCGGACGTGGGCGGCGAGTTCGAGGAGAAGGGAGGAAAGCCAGTGGCCGCGGATGACGGCCTTCGCCCCCGCCTTCCTGGCCGAGGCCAGGATCAGCTTCGTGAACCGAAGTGCGCCGGCCGGCTCGATGTCGCCGTCGCGGAGAAACCGCGAGACTTCCGCGGGCAGATCCCTTTCCCCACTGTCCATCAGATCGACCCGGTGTGCTCATCTCCAGGTGAGGTCGTGAACCACGCTCCGATCAGGGCCAGCACGGCCAGTCCAAGCACGGCGATGCCGTGCTTGGTGTGATGGCGCGTTGATCCCGCCTGGTGGCCGGGGAAGAACGACGGCAGCTTGGTGGCCGTGGTGGTGAAGTAGACAATCGCGACCGCCACCAGGGCGATAGCCACCACGATGAGCACGGCGGTCAGCGGACGAATCTTGAACCCAGAGCGATCAGCCACCCGTCCAGACTTCTCGGCTTGCGCCGCTACGTCAAGCACCCTCAGTGCGTGGGAGGGCTGGGGCAGGCGGTGGGGTCGAAGGGCTGAAGGGGGTTCTGCGCAGGGGAAACCGGTACGCCGCCCGGTGTCGGCGTGGTGGTGGAGGTGGTCGTGACCGGGGCGGCCGCGGCGCGCGTCACCGAACTGGCGGTGGCCGGCGGGCTGGTCGTGGCCGAACTGGCCGGCGGGGCCGGCGCAGGAGAGGCGACGGCAAGAACGGATCCCGCCTCGACGACGACCTGGCCGGTGACGACGCTGTCGTCGGCTTCGAGGATCACCGATCCGTGAAGTACCGAGAGCAGGGCGCGGGCTTGAGTCACGGATCCGGAGTGATAGCGGATCAGCGTCTCACCGGGTTGAGCCCGCGCCGGGCGCACCGTTGTGGTCCCAACCAAAAAGCCGAGTGCCGACAGCTGGCCGGCGACCGCCGTCCCCCGGCCTCGGATGCCCGACGCGTCTACGACGTCGACCTTGACGCTGGCGGGCGCGGCCATCTCTGGAGGACCGCCGAGGAAGTTGGCGATGACCTCGTGATCCTGTGGTTCGGATGGCATCACGACATCTCCGTAGTCGACGCCCTGCCATCGGTAGTTGTTGACGAGCGTCACCGGCAGCGTAACCGTAGGCACCAGATCGGGATTCAGGTTGCGGTAGCGCCGCAGAAGATCGATGAGTTGATTGAGGCCGAAGCCGGAATCGATGGTGACCTGATGAACGAGGTTCCCGAGGACAACATTCGCCCGCAGGGGATCGTTCAGTCCTTTGGCCTTCATCGTCCGGACGAAAACTTTGAGGAATTCATGATCCCGCCGGATCCGGCTGAAGTCGGAGAGTGGATCAGCCCGGAAGGATCCGTTCGCCAGGTACTCGAGATGACGGGACCTGACCACCGCCAGCGCCTGAAAGCCGCCCAGATGCTGGCAACCCGCCTGGGTGATGTTCAGGCCGGACACCTTGTCCCGCAGCGGGGTCGGGAAAAACATGTCGATACCGCCCAAAGCGTTGATTACGTGCTGAAAGCCGTCGAAGTTGATCTCCACGTAGTGATCAATGGGGATCCCGAGATCGTTGGTGACGGCTTCAACCAGGTGCTCCGGGCCGTCATTGAGGGCGGCGTCGATCTTGCCGACCGGCCCGGCCACGCTGTGGGGCGGGAGAGGAACGAAGAGATCCCGTGGGATCGATAGCAGCGTGGCCGCGCCGGTGGCCGGAGACAGCCGGAGAAGCATGGTCACGTCACTGCGGGCGCCGCCGACGTCCTGTGATGTGCCGAAGAACCTGGCTTCGCTGGGATCGAGGCCGGTTCGGGTGTTCGACCCGACGAGAAGGATGGTGATCGGGGAGCTTTTCTTGCCCCCGGCGCCACCGGCCGCCGGATGGGCCAGACCGGGGACGCGGACCTTCTTCACCTGCGCGAACCGGTAGCGGACGTATCCGAATGTCGCGGCGCCGCCGATGAGGACGATGAGGAGGGCGGCGAGTATGCCGGCTACTACTCGACGCTGCCATCGGCGGCCGCGACGCCGGCGCGGGGCCGTGCCGGGACCCCCGGGAGCTGGCGCGGCGCCGGTTGCGGGGCGCGGTGGGGTGCCGTCCTGACCTGCCGGCGAGATCGAGGTTCCCGGCCCGTATCCCGGCTCGGGAACATCCTGGTCGCTCAACTGCTCCGCCTTGCTCGTTTTCCACCGACGTGTGTGCCGCAGTATCGCCGCGCCAACCCGGCCACGCATGGCGCGGCAGCGGGCGGTCACGAAGAGTGCTAGAACCGGGACGGGGAGGGTTGAGGATGATCCACAAGTCCTTTGTCGAACGACTGCTCACCGCCGTCATCGCCGGGTTCGGCTCGCTTATGGCCTTCGCGGTGATCTCGGCGTACTGGAACCACGTGCTGTCGCAAGTCCACACGGTTCAGCAAGGAATCCGCTAAGGACTTCGCAATCCCTTTGACCCACCCGGCCGTACCATTAGATATGCGTCGCGCCCCCGATTCACGTGCTGTCTTGCTGCTCCTCGCTCTGGCCGTTGCCGTCGGTCTGTCGGCGTGCGGCAGCTCCACCAACAAGGCGACCGCGCCCGCGGCCGGGCTGAGCATCAAGAACCTCGCATTTTCCCCGGCCACGTTCACCGCGAAGGTCGGCGACACCATCACCATCATGAACAACGACACCACCGATCACACCGTGACCGACAGTGGTGGTGCGTTCGATACCGGCCACATCGCCCCAGGTACCACCAAGACGATCTCCGTCACCAAGGCAGGGACCTACTCCTACCACTGCGACATCCACTCGTTCATGAAGGGCACGATCCAGGTCAGCTGACGCCCCTACGGGCCCAGCGCGGTTAGGCGCGGTTGAGCTTGTAGTGCGCTAACCCTTCGACCTGCGCAACAAACCCGGCGCTGCGTCGGAAGCGATGGCCGATCTCGGAGTAGTCCGCACCGTCGTCGCGCCAACGAAGGACGCGTCGCTCCAGGGGCCGAAGCACCTCGGGCGAGCGGTCGGTCGCGTCGAAGCGGGGAAGGCGGGTCAGAGCGATGACTCGGCCGATCATCTCGGGACTGCGGCGGAATCGGCGAGCGATCTCGTCCTTGTCCACTCCGTCGTCCACCAATTGCAGGATTCGACGTTCGAGGGGCCGGAGTCTCGGCTCATTGCTCATGGCCGACATGCTACGCGGTGTGCGGGTCAGCGCTGATTCCTGCGTACGGCGGCGAGGGAGGCGGGCGGTCGGGAACCGGAGGAAACAGTCGCGTCAGTGCGGCCTTGACGTCACTGGGGCTGATCGGCTTTTCGATGTATTCGTCGGCACCGAGATCGAGGGCGCGCTGCTTGGTCACGGCCCGGCGATGAAATGAGCAGACCAGTATCCGTAGCGAGGGATGAACCCTCCGCAGGGCGGCGATGGTCTCCAAGCCCGCCTCGACCGGAATCTGGATCTCGATGATCACCAGGTCGGGGCGATCGATCTCCAGCAGAGCGATGACCTCCTCCTGACCGCCGACCTCCGCTACCACCGATGCGGGCACGCCACACGTCTCGACCACACGCCGGACCAGCTGACGCCGTTCCGGCCGGTCATCAACGAGAACGACTCGCAGGGCCTGCGGGTCTGGTTGATCGGTCATGGCACCTCTGATCCCCGAAGCGTGACGTAGGCGGGGATGGCGGCCGCTTCAGTCGACCAGCTCCGTGGGGCGATTGCCCGATGAGACCAGCCTACGCCTCCCAGCCCTCCCCCAGAACCAATCAGGCCCGCCCACCTTCACCCAGGAGCAGAAGCGCCTCCGACAGCGCCTCGGCGACGCGGCCCGTCTGGAGGCCCTGCTGGGCCCGCATGGCTTTCCGCAACGCCTCTAGGCGCTCATATTCGACTCCGACATGGGGTACCGGTCCAAGCCGGGCATACCCACGCGCGCGTTGCACGAGACTGGCCGACCACTCATCGGCGTCGGTCCTCAGACCTTCGGCCGCCTCTTCCAATTGGCTCAGCCAAAAGGCGTGCATCCGTTCGCTGGTATTCGGCACACCACGACCGTACCTCTCTTGCGGCTTTCACCGCCCCCATCTGATCGCAGAGTCAGCTCACCAGGGCCCGCGCATTGCGAATGGCCAGCGCGACCAATGTCAGGGTTGGACCGTATCCGGCGCCCGTGGGGAAGAGCGACGAGTCGGCGATGAGCACGTTGGGCAGATCGTGGACGCGTCCCCACTCGTCGCACACCGACGTGGCCGGATCACGGCCCATGCGAGCTGTACCCACGATGTGCCGGGAAATCGGGATCACCGACGTCAAATGACGGCCGGCGACGGCGGCACCGTCGACGGCGGGAGAGGTGCTGGTGTGGGTCCAAAGGGCGCCCGCCTCCTGCAGGATGGCGGTCAGCTTTTCGGCGTGATACGAGGAGGCGGCCAGCTCGTGACGATGCGGTCGATACGTCGTGCGGGCCACGGGATAGCCGCGCACGTCGCGAATCTCGGGATCGAGATCAACTCGGTTAGTGGCGAGAGGGAGATCCTCGCCCTGCATGCAGAATCCCAGCAGGTGGTCACGCATGGGTGAGGCCCGCATCATCTCTTTGTGGCGACGTCCCCACGGGTACAACTTGGCTTCGAGGATGGGATGGGCCGGGCTGGCATGCTCGACCACGCCCCCTTTGAACCACGGCAGTCCGGCCTCCCGCGCCGCCGCCAGCGATTCGGCGTCCGCCAGGATGGCATCGTCCTGGAGGTGGGTCACGGCCCGTCCTTTGTGCCCGTGAACGCGCATGGGCATCTGACCCATCACGAACGTCTGGAAGTGGAACATCAAATTTCGGCCGATCTGGGGATGCTCCATCCCCGTGAGCAGGAGCAGCCGCGGCGTCTCCATGGCGCCAGCGGCCACGACAACGTGGTTGGCCGTCTCAACGTGCGTCACGCCGGCGGCATCGACCCACTCCACACCCGTGGCCCGGTGGTTGCTCACGAGGATCCGAGCGACAAACGAGTCCGGACGAAGCTCGGCGCGTCCACTGAGCAGAGCCCGCCGTAGCGACGCAACTGGGTCACCCTTGGCATGGATCGGGCACCCGTAGTAGGCGCAGAAGCCACAATTGTTGCACGCCGGGCGGCCATCGTACGGAACGGAATTCGCCGCCGATGGCGCGGCATACGGATGGAAGCCGAGGCGCTCCGCGGCGGCGACCGTCAGGGTGGTTCCGTACATCGGCGGTCCCGGTGGCATCGGGTAGGGGCCCGACCTCCATGACGCAAACGGATTGGCACTCGCGTCTCCGGCCACGCCGATCAGCTGCTCGGCCTCCGTGTAGAACGGCTCGAGATCGTCGTAGGTGATCGGCCAGTCCGCAACTTGCGCGCCGTCGACGGGACCGAGGCTCGACAGCACGCGGAAGTCGTCGTCGCGGAACCGGGGCACCTTGCCGTCCGCGTGGACACCGCCGCCCCCCACCGTTGCGGGCAGATTGTTGACCTCGCCGACGTGCAGCCGCTCGCCATCGGAGACGTCCAGGCGGAACGTCCGCGGATCCAGCCAGGGATCAGGACCGAGGAAATGGCGGGACAGGAATTTGATCTCGTCATTGGAGTAGGCGGTGCCGAGTTGCGACGGGTTGTCAAGATCGATCAGGTGGTTTCGGCCGCGTTCGAAAATCACGACCGACCATCCCGCCGCAGTGAGAACATCGGCGGCGGTCGAGCCGCCCGGACCAGATCCGACGATGATGGCGTCGAAGTCGCTACTCACGGCAAGCTGACTTCTTCGTCGGTGTAGCCGCGCGGCTGGACGTCGCCTTCAAATCCGATGTAGCGCCATCCGACCAGATCCCGATTGCCTCCGTATTCCGGAGCGCCGTACATGCCCTCGCAGGCGTGGTGGTAGATCAGTTCGGCGAACTCACGGTTGGCACGAAGGCGGGCGCCCTGATCCTCGGGCGACAGTTCGGCGAAATCCGAGCCCAGCCGGGCCAGTCCTTCGCGGTACTGCTCCTGGAGACCTTTCACCGGACCGAGGCGCTCCCGCTCCGGAATTCCCTGTGAGCCTTCGATCCGTGTCCGCCATGCCAACTCCTCCAGCGGAGTCAACTGATGAAAGGTGGCAAAGCCCGCGACTCCCCCGAACCGCCCCGAGAAGGGTCCGCCCGCCCAGATCCGCGGTGGATCGGTGGCGAACGCGCCGAGCAACCCGTCGATGTAGTCGACGACGCCCGCCTCGGTCGCACCCGGGTCATCGTCGGTGGGAATCATCCAGGCACAGACGGCCTGGACGCACCCGTACTCCCCGTCGTCAAAGAAGCGC
>CAXMLU010000083.1:0-2721 GCA_964194255.1 uncultured bacterium | reverse complement strand
GGGTTAGGCGTGCGACCGGTGCGGTGGGCGTCAACATACGGCTCGACTACGTGGGTATCGAAGTCGTCGGTGAAATTGAAGACATGGTGCGCGATGCCGAGTTGCTGGGCCACGCGGCGCGCGTCCTCCACGTCCGCGACCGAACAGCAGCCGGAATCGCTCGGCCCGCCCCAGAGCTTCATGGTCGCGCCCACCACGTCGTATCCCGCGTCCTGAAGGAGGGCGGCGGCGACGGAGGAGTCGACGCCTCCGGACATCGCCACTAGCACGCGCATGTCAGGAGCCCCGAAGGCGGGCCACAGTGTCGGGAACGACCTTCAGCGCCAGATCGATGTCCGGGTCGGTTGTGGTCGTGCCTAACGAGAGGCGAACGCTTGCGAGAGCCTCGTCAGGTTCGACACCCATGGCCACGAGGACATGGCTGGGTTCCATGGCTCCGCTGGTACAGGCCGAACCCGCCGACGCGCAGATGCCGGCATCGTCGAGGAGAATGAGGAGCGCCTCGCTCTCGACGCCGGGGAACCGCAGATGACAGTTCCCGGCGATCTTGGTGGACCGGACACCGGTCTCCACCGCATCGGGAATGGCCGCCAGCAGACCGTCGGTCAATCGGTCGCGGAGCACGGATACTCGAGCGACCGTCTCGGCGCGGGTGGAAACGGTCGCCGCCATCGCCGCGGCCATGCCCACGATGCCGGCGACGTTCAGCGTGCCCGAGCGACGATCGCGCTCCTGACCGCCGCCGTGCAGAAGGGGTTCGATGGTCAGAGCATCTCGCACGACGAGGGCGCCGACACCCTGAGGTCCCCCGAACTTGTGTGCGCTCACGGCCACAAGATCGATGCCCGCGGTCAACGTAGCGACATCGAGCCAGGGGAATGCTTGCACCGCATCGGTGTGGATGGCAGCGCGCGAGTGCTGCCGGACGACGTCGACCACATCGTCGAGTAGCTGGACGACGCCGACCTCGTTGTTGGTCAGCATGACCGACACGATGCTGGTCCCAGGTTCGGCCAGCAGGACCTCGGCCAGCTCGTCGACGTCGACCATGCCGTCAGGGTCGACCGAGATGAGGCGACCACCACGCGCCAGGCAGGCATGGAGGACGGCATGGTGCTCGACCGCGCTGCACAGCGGTGGGGCCGAACCGGGCTGCTTCTCGGCCACCCCGGAGATGGCGAGGTTGTCCGCCTCGGTTCCACCGGAGGTGAACACGATCTCACCCGCATCCGCGCCGAGGCAGGCGGCCACGATGTCGCGGGCATCCTCCACCGCCGCCCGGGCTTGGCGGGCCACCGAGTGCGATCCCGACGGATTGCCGAACCGTTCCCCGATCCAAGGCAGCATGGCTTCGACGGCCTCTGGACGCAGGGGCGTGGTGGCGGCGTGATCGAGATAGGCGACGGCCATGGACCCAAGAGTATTAGGACGGAGGGGTGAAGCCGCCATCGTCGGGAACAGGGGTGGGGAAAGGGCTCGACGGTGGAGGAACGGGCGGGGGGTACCAGCCCGGTGGTGGCGGCGGGGTCGCTGCGGCCGGGGCACCCCACACAGGGGCGGCGTGGCTCGGAGGCCCCCACCCGTTACTCGGAGGGGTCCACGCGGGGGCACCGTATCGCCGCTGGTATGCCGCCGTGACGCAGGCGAGGAACAACTCGGGCCCCACCCAGGCGGGCGGGTTGTGGCGGAGCCGGGCGGCCACCGGCCGGGCGAAGGAGACGGCGAGTGGTAGCCGCACCTGTGGTGCGAGCGAACCGCCGCGAAGGAGGAACGACCGCACCGCTTCATACATGTCGGCCGGAAGCCCGCTCACGTCGATGCTGGCCACGTACGGCTCGCATCCCGGCGGCACGGCAAAGGTCACCGCGGTCGGGATCCGCGCGCCCGAACGTTCACGAACGACGATGGTCCCCGCCACCATGTCGCCGGTACGCAACGACTGGTGGGTGAGCAGCATGGTGCCCACCCCGATGGTGGGGCCGGCGAAGAGAAGCCCGTCGACCAACCAGAGCGCAGAACGGATAGCGGCATGGCGGAAGTGAATGGGCGCGCCTTCTCGGGTGACAACGCGAAGTCCGAGGGCGCGCTTTCCGATGGTCTGGCCCCTCCACACCGTCTCCAAGAACGCCGAATAGACGAAGAGGTCGAGGAACACACCGATCAGGAAGATGATCAGAAACGCTGTCCCCGTCACGGTGCCCGACGCGGCGCGGAACAAGGCCAAGACGAGCAACAAGGCGAGGAGTATCGCGGCCTGGATGACGGTGTCGAGTGCTCGAGCCAGGATGCGGGAACCGAGCCCGGCGGTCTCGAACTGGAGTACGACGGCCTCCGGGGTGACCAACCGGCCGTCACCGCTCTGCACCCCGCTACCCTACCGGGTGTTGGACATCGACCGATTCATCGCCACCAACGCGCCCGCTTGGACACAGCTCGAGTCCCTCACACTGCGGGCCAACCGAAATGTGGGCCGACTCGACGAGCAGGAGTTGGACGAGTTCGTGCGTCTCTATCAGCGCACGTCAACCAACCTTTCCTACGCGCAGACCAACTTCGCCGATCCGGGGCTGTCGCTGAGGCTGTCGCAGTTGGTGGGCGGCGCCGGCGCGGTCATCTATGGCACTCGACCGCGAACCATCCGCGCCTTCCGTCACTTCGTAACGGTGACCTTCCCTGCTGCCCTCTGGCACATCCGCAGCGCCGTACTGGTGAGTGCGGTAC
>CAXMLU010000082.1:0-5167 GCA_964194255.1 uncultured bacterium | reverse complement strand
CCCCGCCGCTGCCGCCGCTAAGAGTTCCTCCACGGCCCGCTCGGCCAGCACTTCGCCGTGCCGAGCTCCGACGAACGCCGCCGCCCTGGCGTTGCGGTAGATCGCCTCCCCGCGGTCATCGCAGACGACCACGCCCTGGTCCAACTGCTGAACGGCGGCCATCAGCCGCTCGAAGCCCAGCTCGGCGCGATCGACTCGGTCGGCACAGCCGCTCAACACCCGCTCGAGACGGTCGACCATGCCGCCGTTGTACTGGTCGTCGGCGCTGGCGGTGTGCTCGTAACGCGTCAGGGCGGCGTCCAGGCGCTTGACGACCGACCGGCGTATCACCAGCGTTCCTGCGGCGGTGTGCTCCGGCACGGGGACAAAACTAGAAACAGTGGAGATAACCGACAGGGATGGTACGCAAGGTTCATCTTTGGTTCACCTTGGCGCAAAGGTCGGCTTCGATGTCCGCAGCCGGATTGCTGGCGCTCGGATCCTCCCTGATGCCGACGAGGATGGTCAGCGCGGCGAAGCCGGCCCCGACCAGTGCCGTGTCGGTGTCCGGATCCAGGGCCACGCCGGTCGCCCGCATCTCCAGCTGGAGCCGGCCGTTGCGATGCTCGACAATGGCCGCTCGCACCGTGCCGAACGGGGCCAGCCGGGCCGGCCGGACCCCGCCGAGACCGTCCAGGTCCAGATTGGGAACGTTGAGGTTGACGACGGTACGGGCCGGCGCGTTGACCAACCATCCCATCGCCGCCACCGCCAGCGTGCCGGCCGTGTCGTGATGGAGGTCGTCGCCCACGTCGATGCTCACCGCCAGCCCGGAGATCCCAAAGTTGGCACCGGTCATGGCGGCCCCGACCGTGCCGGAGTGCAACACGGCTCGGCCGGTGTTGCATCCGGGGTTGATTCCGGAGGCGACAATGTCGGGCGGCTCTCCGAACGCGCCCAACCGGGCCGCCATCACCGCTAAGGCGGGCGGACCTTCCACGCCGTACGCGGGGATGCCATCCAGCCCGGGCAGACCGATGGGCTCGACCACGATGGCTTCGCCGAGATGCATTGGGCCGATACCTGCGCCGCTGCCGCTGCGGTCATCCAGCGGCGCGGCCACCACGACGTCGTAACCGGCGTCGACGAGAGACCTCGCCAACGCCGTGAGGCCAGGTGAGGCCACCCCGTCGTCGTTGGTGACGAGTACCCGCGGAGGATGCGTCATGGGGTTCGTTCTACCGCTCGCGGACCGTGAATTGGGCGGCCACGAGGCGAGCCACGATGGTGAGGACAAGTACGAGGGCGATCAACGTGAAGGCCGCGCCCCAAGCTCGGTCCTGTGCACCGACGAAGGGTGAGGTGGCATTGACGAAGATTTGGGCGGACAGCGCGGTATTGGTGCCCTTGAACAGGCTGAAGTTGTTCTTGAACACGATGCCGAGGGTGAACAGCAACGGCGCCGTCTCGCCGGCCGCCCGCGCCACGGCCAGCAGGCAGGCACTCGTGATCCCCGGCAGGGCCGCGGGGAGCACGACGGTAAGGATGGTGCGGGACTTGCGACTGCCCAGGGCATAGCTGGCCTCCCGCTGCTCCCGGGGCACGAGCCGCAGCATGGACTCGGTGCCACGGATCACGATGGGAAGCATCAGACAGCCCAGCGCCAGCGATCCGGCGAAGGCGGTTTGGCCGCTGCCTTTGAACCGCAACACCCAGACCGTGTAGATGAACAGCCCCATGACGATCGACGGCACGCCGGCCATCACATCGGCGAGGAACCGGATTACGCCCGCCAGCCGGTTGGCGGCGCCGTACTCGCTGACGTAGACGGCCGCCAGGATGCCGAGGGGCACGGCCATGGCCGTCGCCGCGCCCGTCACCAGGAGCGTGCCGACGACGGCGGGCCCCATACCCGGGCCGATGTGGCGGTCGATGGGAATGGACTTGGTGAGGAAGGCCCAGCCGAACACCTTCGTCCCCTTCTCGATCACGTAGAAGAGAACGAAGCCGAGTGGGATCAGAGCGACCGCCACCGAAAGGCAGATCATTATCGTGGCCACCACGTTGCGGGTCCGGCGGGCCGGCGTCACCGTCCTGATGCGCAACGGAGCGGGGACAGAGGTCGTAACGGGCGTGAGCGTCGTCATGCCGCCATCCGTCGATCGGTACGCACGACCAGCGCGCGGGCGGCCGAGTTGACGATGATGGTCAGGGCGAAGACAAGGACGCCGAGGCCGATCAGGGCGGACCGCCACACATCCGCGGCTTCGCCGAACTCGTTGGCAATGACCGCCGGCAGGGCATCACCCGCCCGGAACAGATGGGCGGTGATCTGGGGACTCGAGCCGATGACCAGGGCGGCGGCAATGGTCTCGCCCATGGCCCGCCCCAGTCCGAGCATCACCGCCCCGATGACGCCCGAGCGGCCCCACGGCAGTACCGCCCCCCGCACCATCTCCCAGCGGGTGGCGCCGAGGGCGAGCACCGCCTCCTTCTGGGAACGCGGCACCGTCTCGAATACTTCTCGGGTGAGCGACGTGATGATGGGCGTGATCATCAACGCCAGGATGAGACCGGCGGTCATAAAGCTTCGCCCCGACCCGCCGGACAGCAGGGTGCCGAGCAGGGGAATGCCATGCGTGGCAGACCCGATGCTCCCGTACGTGCGGGTCAGGACGGGAGCGAGGACGACCACTCCCCACAGCCCGTAGACCACCGACGGAATGGCCGCCAGCAGGTCGATGGCATAGCTGACCGGCCCTCGCAGGCGACGGGGAGCCACATCCGTGAGGAAAAGCGCCATCCCCACGCTCACCGGAACTGCGATCAGCAAAGCGATGGCGGAGATGACCATCGTTCCGTAGATGAAGGCCAAGGCCCCGAAGTGCGGGTCGGCCACACTTTGACCGCTGACCACCTTGGTCTTGGTCGGGTTCCACTCCTTCGAGAACAGGAAGCGGAACCCTTCGTGGCGGAAGGCAGGCAGCGCCTTCGAGGTGGTGGAGACGGCGATGAGGGCCAGGATGGCGAGAACGGCCAGGCCGCACGCCAGCGCGAGGTAGCGGAAAGAACCATCTGCCACCGCCGGCCGTCTGGCGCTGAGCGGTGCCGGAGTGGGCGATGTGGTCGTGGTCATCCGTTCGTCGAGGCCGGAAATGGATCCGACCATCGCAAATTAGGCGGGGACGACGATTTGGTCGACCTGAGCCAACGCCTTGGCGGTCAGATCCTTGGTCAGCGGGGCATAATCGCTGGCCGTGGCATTGGTCTGGCCGTCGGTCAGGATGAAGGCGAGGAACGCCTTGAGGGCCGCCCCCTTGGCCTTGTCCGTCTGGGTCTTGTACACGAGGATCCAGGTCGGCGAGGTGATCGGGTAGGCGTCCGGGGCCGCGGAGTTCAGGGGGTTGTAGGTGAGATCCGCGTTGACGGTTACGCCCACCAGAGCCGCTGACGCCGCATCCAGCGTGGGTGCCACGGCCTTCCCCGCCGAATTCTTCACACTGGCGAAGGTCAGCCCGGCCGCCTTGGCGTCGGAGAGGTCCACGTACCCGATGGCTCCGTCGGTGGCCTTGACCGCCTGGGCGACGCCGGTGCTGCCGTTGCCGGCCGTGGTGTCGGTCGGCCAAGGCACGGTCGAACCGGCCCCGATCGTCCAGCTGGACGGCGCGGCGGCCTTGAGGTACCTGGTGAAGTTGTTGGTCGTGCCCGAGCTGTCCGAGCGGTGCACGACGGTGATGGCGGTGCTGGGGAGGCTGGCCGAGGGGTTGTCCCCCTTGATGGCGGCATCGTCCCACGTCTTGATCTGACGGCTGAAGATCTTGGCCATGGTGTCCGCGGTCAGGGTGAGGGTGGTTACGCCAGACAACTTGTAGGACACGGTGATCGGCGCGACCACGGTCGGGAAGTAGAGGAGCGGTCCACCCTTGTCCTTGGTGGGGTCCTTGACCGGCGCGGCGTCAGAGCCGGCGAAGTCGACGACCTGATCGGCCAGGTCCTGCTGGCCTTTGCCTGAACCGCCGCCGGCGTAGTTGATGGTGATGCCGGAGTGCTTGGCCTGGAAGGCCTGGATCTGGTCCTGGTCGAAGGCCTTCTGGAAGGTCGAACCGGAGCCGTTGAGCGTGGCCGACGCGAGCGTCACGGTTGTGGTCGAGGGAGCGTTTGTGGCGCCAGGGGCAGTGGGGGCGCTGGTGCTTTTGCTACTGCTGCCGCAGGCGGCGGCCACCAGGCCGAGGGCGAGAACGGGACCGAGCAGGCGTACCTTGGGTACAGACATGGAATGCGCGCGCTCCTTCAAAGGCAGTAGGTCGGCGTGAACGCTAGGGGCGCTATCTGGCCATCTCCTCGCCATTAGATGAACGGAAGGTAAACAGCAGCCGAACACCCGGCTCGGGACGCGCCATATCCCGCCTCCGGCGTTGGGCCGCGGTTGCCGACCCTCAGCGGACTGGCCATGATGCAGGGGGATGTCAGAGACCGAGGTCGCAATGTCGGACGTCGCCAACGCCCCCCACGCGCTCGCGCCGAGTCCCGAGGTCCGCCACGTCGACTCGCCTCGCCCCGAGCATGCCGAGACGGTCTTCCACGTGGACGGGATGACGTTCTACTACGGCACCTTCCGTGCCCTGCGAGACATCACGATCGACGTCGGCCGCCACGAGGTCACGGCCCTGATCGGCCCGTCCGGCTGTGGCAAGAGCACCTTCCTGCGCTGCCTCAACCGCATGAACGACCTGATCCCGGGCACCCGGGTCGAAGGCAAGATTTATTACTACGGCGAGGACCTCTACGAGCCCTCGGTCGACGCCATCGAAGTGCGACGCCGTATCGGAATGGTCTTTCAAAAGCCCAACCCTTTCCCCAAATCCATCTACGACAACGTGGCGTACGGACCACGGATCAACGGCGTACGGCGGGGCTCCCTCGATGCGATTGTCGAGGAGTCACTTCAGCAAGCCGCGTTGTGGGAGGAGGTAAAGGGCAAGCTCCGCCAGAGCGCGCTGTCGCTCTCGGGCGGCCAGCAGCAACGGTTGTGCATTGCCCGCGCCATCGCCGTGAAGCCGGACGTCATCCTCATGGACGAGCCGTGCTCCGCCCTCGACCCGGTGGCGACCATCCGCATCGAGGAGCTGATGGTGCAGCTCACCGAGAACTACACGATCGTTATCGTGACGCACAACATGCAGCAGGC
>CAXMLU010000081.1:0-4685 GCA_964194255.1 uncultured bacterium | reverse complement strand
ACACGCAATGCCAAGGTGTTGCGGCGGGCCCTGCGGGCGATTGCCACCGGGACGGATCCCGGAGACCTTTCGTCACTCGACGACCCGGCCACGCTGGAGAAAGTACAGGGGGCAAGATGAGTTGGAGCACGACGAACAAGCAGCTACCCCTCGAGATCAGCGGGCGGCGGGTCACGCTCCGGCCGCTCATCGCCGCCGACTTCGAGGTGTGGCAGGACGTTCGGCGCCGGTCGCGCGACTGGTTGACCAAGTGGGAGCCGAAGGCTCTGCTTGGGCAGGTGGACGTCGCCGAGGACCGGCGCATGTTCGCGGCGCGCTGCGGCGCCCGCGACCGAGAACGACAGTTGGGGAGCGGCTACGGGTTCGGCATCTTCGTGGCGGGACGTTTCGTGGGCGAGATCAATCTTTCGAGCATTCAGCGGGGACCTTTCCAGAACGCCTACGTCGGCTACTGGATCGACGAAGCCCAGGCCGGGCAGGGATATACACCGGAGGCAACTGCCATCCTGTTCCGGTTCGCCTTCGAAGAGCTTGATCTCCACCGCCTGCAGGTGGCCATCATTCCCCGCAACCACGCCAGCCGCCGGGTGGCCGAGAAGCTCGGCCTGCGCGAGGAAGGCATCGCTCTCCGCTACCTGGAGATCAACGGGAGATGGGAGGACCACGTGCGTTATGCGATTACTGCCGAAGAATGGTCTCAGCGTCGATCCAGCTATATCCGCGAGTGGTTCGTCGGGTAGCCGCCGCGGCCGCTCCGCAGCTAAGCGGAGGTGGATTGGCTGTGTGCCAACGTGATGGCGTCGGTGGTCGTCGCCCCGCCTGACGGGTCACCGATGCCGACCACGAACACCCGCCGCCCCCGGAGCAGGACGACGGTCTGCAAGGTCACCGCCTTGTCGGTGGTATCCGTGAAGCCATCGGCAGTGGGGAGGGCGGTGACGGAGAACTCGCTCGTGCCCGGCTTGTTGCGCTGCGCCAGCAGGTAGAGGTTGTAATAGCTCTTGGCGTCGCCTGACGATGCGAACTGATAGCCGACGGCGACGATGACCCCCGGCTTCGCCTGGCGGCTCCACCCTCGGGCGAATGCTCCCTCGAATCCGTACCGAGCCAGGGCGCGCGCCGCGCCGGCCGGATCATGCTCGAGCTTGGCCACCGCCGCCGCGTCGAGTGGACCAATGGTCGTCCCCGCCGGGACAGCCACGTAGCCGGCCGGCACGGTGGCGAGCAGAGTCGAGGCGACCTGCTGGGACGCCACGCTCGAGGAGACGGTCGGACGGTGCGTCGTCGACGACTTTGACCCGACGACCACCAGGCCGACCACCGCCAAGACCAACACCGCCGCGACGATGCCGCCGGCCACCATGAGGTTGCGCCGCCACGCCGACGGCGGCGGGGCCGGGACGTACGTGTAGTCCGGACTCGATGCGGCATACGGCAACGGGCCGCCTTGTCCGGGCGCTCCCGGCGGCGGGTAGCCGTAGCCGGCCGGTGGCGCGGCCGGCGGCGCGGGCGGTGGTGGCGGATAGGCGGTCGGCGGGGGCACGCAGCCAGGCGGAGGCGGCGGGTAGCCGGGCGGAGGCGTGGGCGGAGGCGGCGGGTATCCGGGCGGCGGCGCCGGCGCGGGAGTCCCGGAGTAGCCCGATGGCGCGACGAGTGGGGGCGGGGCGACCGAGGGCGGAGCGGTGGCAGGTGCAGGGTCTGCGGGTGGGGCCGGCACGGGGGCGGTGGGGTACGGCCAGGCCGCCTCGTCGGCGGGTACCGGCTCGGTGGTTGCCGGCTCGGTGGGCTCGGCGGGGGGCGCGGGCGGATCGACGGTGAGCGGAACGGCTGCCGGAGGACTCCAGTGCTCAGGTGGCACCCAGCCGGGGGGCGGTTCCCACTGCGGAGCTAGGGCCGGCCCGGAGGGCGCAGCCGGAAAACGGTCGGAGGGTCCCGCCGCACTCCCTGATGGCGGTGCATCAAGCTCGACGCCGCCGGGAGGTGGCACGCCGCACTCGATGCACGGGTAGGACCGGCTGAAGTTGCTCCGGCCGCACGTGCACGTCCAGCGGGCCGACTCAGGCACCACGGATCGTTCGCTGCATCTCGGCCAGCCTTGCCGCGAACTCCGGCTGGGCGGTGGACCACAGTTGCACCGCCAGCTCATGATCAACAGCCTCGGCGTGTGTGGCGATGTCCGGGACCTGATGCAGGGTGTCCTTGGTCCGGCGGAGGAGCTGGCGGGGCGCGGCCGCGGCCCGAGCGGCGAGCGCGTCGACGGTGGCGACGAGGGCGTCGTCGTCCACGCACCGCCAGGCCAGCCCGCAGCGTTCGGCTTCCGCCCCATCGAGGACCTCGCCGAACAAGACCATCGCCGCCGTCACCTGCGGGCCGGCGATGCGATGCAGCATCCAGGTGTGGCCACCCCCAGGATGCAGCCCCAACTGGAGAAAACGCGTGTCGAAGCGAGCCCGCCGCGCCGCGATCCGTACATCGCATGCCAGGGCGAGGTTCATGCCGGCGCCCACGGCGGCACCGTTCACGGCCGCGACGGTCGGAAGCGGCGAACGCGCCACCCGCAGGAACCCTTCATAGATCGACCGCATCCCGCGTTCCGCGCCGTCTCCTCCGGAGCCGCCCAGGTGCCCGAGATCCGCCCCCGCACAGAACGCCGGCGCCGCACCCGTCACGACCACTGCTCCGACGTCGTCGTCAGCCTCGAAGTGGTCGAACGCGGCGGTCATCTCGTCGACCATCGGGAGCGAAAGCGCGTTGCGACGCTCGGGCTGGTTCAGGGTGAGCCAGGCGACCCCTTCGGTCACCTTCACAGTCACCAGGTCGGTCACGATTCGGGGCTTCGTACGACCGCCGGGGAATGCTGGAAGAAGGCCTCCACGTCGCCCTCGTAGCGATAGCTCGGCCCGCGGTCACCGATCACCGAACGCAACCGCGTTGCCTCGGCGAAATTGTCGATGGCTCCCGCCGACGTATAGCGGTACTCGAAGCCGGCCTGCTTCAGGCGCCGGTTGTCGACTCCGCGCCCATACCGCAGCAGGGCGAGCAGTTCGGGGGGGAGATCGAGCACGCGGGATCGCGCCAGCGGGGTGGCGACCAGCTGGGTGAACACCGGTGGCAGTATCGGCGCGACCCGCCGGCCGCAGATGGCGGCCACTTCGCTCCACGGCACTCGCCCGTCGCCGGCCACGTTGTAGATGCCCGGAAGATCGTTTTGCAGCACGAACTCGATCGAACGGACGACGTCGTCCTCTTCTACGAACTGGAGCTGCGGATCGAAGCCCAAGATGCACGGCACGATCGGCATCGACAGCGCTTTCGACAACGGGGTCACGATGTCGGTGCCGAGGACGTTGGCGAAACGCAGCAACGTGACACTCACGTGGGGATTGTCGTCGGCGAAGTCCCGGAGGTATTCCTCTACCTCCAGCAGGCTGCGCTCGACACGCGTGGTAGCGGGTTGGTTTCTCGTCATCTCCTCGCGGAACCACACCGGATCTTTGTAGGACGAGCCGTAGACCAGCGTGGATGATTTCACCACCAACGTCTGCACGGAACTGTCGGCCGCACCCGCCGCGGCCAGAAGATTCATGGTGCCGATGACGTTGATCTCGTGCTGCGCCCGCGCGCTCATGTGGGTGGAGTCGACAACCAAGAAGGTGTGCAGGACCGTGTCGACCTGGGTGGCCCGTACGATTCGCGCCAGGATGGAATAGCTCTGATCCGCCCGCACGAACTCCGTCCGTTCGAGCGGGACCGATGGCTCGTGCGTATCCAGACCGACGATCACGTCGACGTCGGGGTTGCGCTCGAGAGCTTGCGCCACGCGGGCGCCCCAGAACGTCGACAGGCCCGTGACCAGAACGCGGCGGCCCATGGTGCTCCTATCCGAACCAGACGCTGCGCCGTTGGCGGAGCATCTCGTAGAGCGTCTCTTGCAATTTCAAGCGGATGATCTCGGCCTCGTCCATGATCCGGCTCTTCGAGTAGCGCTCCTGGTCCGGCGGTACGTCGAACGTCACCGGGTCGAGTACCTGGAGCTTGAACTTGGCCGGGAAGTACCCGATCGCGCCGAGTACGGGCCCGAGGAGGACCTGGTTGGCGGTCACCGGAAAGTACGGCAGGTTCAAGGCCTTGGCCAGCAGGGGTGCCTTGAATAGGATCGGCATCGATTCCTCCGCGCCGACCACGGCGATGGGGATAATCGGCACGCCGGCCCGCATGGCGATCTCGACGAAGCCGCCCCGGCCGAACCGCCGCAGCTGGTAGCGCTCGGAGTACAGCTTGCCGGGACCCTTGCTGCCCTCGGGAAAGACGAGCACGAGTTGCTGCTGCTCGCGGAGGAGGCGGTAGGCGTTCTCCGGATGAGCGGGGACACCGCCCACTCGGGCCCAGAGGGTGCCGACTACCGGGATCGACTTGAAGAGATGGTCGGCCAAGCCGTACACGGGCCGCTCGAGCTCGCCTTCGATGCCGTGCATGATGACGGGCGCGTCCGAGGGAATGGCGGCGGCGTGGTTGGACACCAGCAGCGCGCCGCCGACGCGGGGGATCTTCTCCAAGCCCTCCCACTCGGCCCGGAACCAGTGCCGGTACAGCGGGTCGTAGACGCGGCGGGCCAGCTGCCGCATGTGTTCGGAGCGACCCCACTCGTCGACGTCGCTACGGCGAGGGTCGGGCAGCGGCGGGGG
>CAXMLU010000080.1:0-3482 GCA_964194255.1 uncultured bacterium | reverse complement strand
CCGCCGCCGCCGCCACCACCGCCGTCGCCTTCGGCTGGCCACGACGACGCGCCCCCGCCGTCGGCAGACGTCGCGACGGAACGGGATCGGCTGCAACGGGCCATGACCCAGGGCACGGGCGTGCTCCGCACGGCCGCGTCGTTGGCCGAGACTCAGACTGTCGCGGAAGGTATCGCCGCCCGCTCGTTCGTGGGCCATGACGCCCGAGCGGGCGAGCTGCAGAACCTGACCGCAGTCGCAGTGGCGTTGGTAGGCGCGGCCACCAGCCGGCGCGAAAGCCGCGGCGCTCACTCTCGCGCCGACTACCCGGACCCGTCCGCCTCGTTCCGCTATCGGCAGGTGCTCACGCTGGTCACGGTGGTCACGCTGGCGCGCCGCGGTCCTCACGGGTCAGCATCGCAGCCATGACCAGCCTGTATCCCCCCCGGCATAGCGTGGTCGAGGCCGTGACCCGGGCTCTCGCCGAGGACCTGGGCGCCCTCGGCGACCTCACCGCCGCCCTGGTCCCCGAGCGAGCCACCGCCAAGGCGGTGTTCGTCGCCAGGCGGGAGGGGGTGCTGGCGGGGAGAAGCTGTGTGGCGGAGACCTTCGCCCAGATCGACCCCTCGGTGGAGCTGGTGTGGGAGCTCGACGACGGAGATGCCGTCGAGTCGGGCGCCGTCCTGGCCGCGGTAGAGGGTCGGCTGGCCGCCATTCTCACCGCCGAGCGCACCGCCCTCAACTTTCTTCAGCACTTGTCGGGCATCGCCAGCCTCACCCGCCGTTTTGTCCGCGCCGCTCGGGCCGGACGGGAGGGGACTCGAATCTTGGACACTCGCAAGACGACGCCCGGTCTGCGGGCGCTCGAGAAGGCGGCCGTGCGCGCCGGCGGAGGTCTCAACCATCGGGGCTCGCTCTCGGACTTCGTGCTCGTCAAGGACAACCATCTCGCCGGCCTCTCCATCACCCAAGCCGTCGAGCGAGGACGCGACCGCTGGCCGGGGCGGCTGGTGGAGGTGGAATGCGAAACGCTCGATCAGGTGGTCGAGGCGGTGGCGGCTGGGGCCGGCATGGTGATGCTGGACAACATGGCGCCGTCTCAGGTGGCTGAGGCGGTGGCCATGGTGGCGAACCGCGTGCCCGTCGAAGTGTCCGGCGGCATCACCCTCGAAACGGTACGGTCGTACGCCGCCGCCGGTGCCGATCTTCTTTCGGTCGGCGCTCTCACGAACTCCGCGCCGGTGCTGGACATCGGCTTGGACCTGAACCCCTAGGAGCCGGGATGCTGCTGGCGATGGACGTAGGCAACACCCAAACGGTGGTTGGCCTCTACGGCCGTGAACCGGCCAAGCCGGGGCGTCAGCCGGCCGACGACTTGTTGCACCATTGGCGGCTGTCGACGAACACGGAACGCACGTCCGACGAGCTGGCCCTGCTGGTGTTCCAGCTGCTCGACCACCACGGCTTCGATGCCGAAACGTGCTTGGACGGCATCTCCGTGTCGTCGGGTGTGCCCCGGGTGACGGCGGGCCTGCGGGCCATGGGCGAAGACTGGTTCGGCTTTCCCCCGCTGGTGATCGAACCTGGCATCCGCACCGGAATGCCAATTCTCTACGACAACCCCAAGGATGTTGGCGCCGACCGCATCGCCGACGCGGTCGCCGCCTTCGACCTGTTCGGTGGGCCCACCATCGTGGTGGACTTCGGGACGGCGACGACCATCGAGGCCGTGTCCGACAAGGGCGAGTACCTGGGCGGCGCCATCGTGCCGGGCATTGAGATCAGCCTGGATGCTCTGTTCAATCGAGCCGCGGCGCTGCGCCGGGTGGAACTCATCGAGCCGCGCAACGTCATCGGCAAGAACACCATCGAGGCCATCCAGTCGGGAGCCGTCTACGGCTTCGCGGCCCAGGTGGACGGGTTGTGCACGCGCTTCGAGGCCGAACTCGGCGGCGGCCCGTGCACGATCGTGGCCACGGGTGGTCTCTCCGACCTGATCACGCCGCTGTCGGCCAAGATCAACCACCTCGAACCCTGGCTGACCCTCCACGGGCTGCGACTCGTGTACGAGCGCAACCAGTAGTTCTTGGGCTTTACTCGCCCAGCGTGTCGAGCAGGTGGTGCCCGAGGCCGACGAGGGCGGGCACGGCCAGCTTGCCGTCGATGGCGGCCAGCACGCCGGCGGCCTGGTCGGCATAGCGACGGGCGACCGAGCAGGCCGCCTCAATGCCACCCGACGCGCGAACAATCTCCCTGGCCTTGTCGAGCGCGGGCGGGTCGAGGGGACTGCCCAACAGCGCCCGGAGCTCGGGTCCGGCGACGGGCGTGCCCAAGGCGCGGAGCACCGGCAGCGTGTAGACGCCCTCGACCATGTCGAGTCCCGCCGGCTTGCCGAGGCCGGCATCGGTGCCGATGATGTCGAGCACGTCGTCGCGGATCTGGAAGACCATGCCGAACGCCTCACCGAACGCGGTCAACGCCTCCACCTCGGGAGCGCCCAGCCGGGCGGTGAGCGCGCCGATTCGACACGCCGTCGCCATGAGCGATGCGGTCTTGCCGGAGATGGCGGCCAGGTACGCCGCCTCCGGCCGGTCCGGGTCGAACTTGTGCTGGATTTCGCTGACCTCGCCCTCGCACAATCGCGCAATCGTGGCGGCCAGCAACCCGGCCACTTCGGTGCCGAGTGAAGCAGCGATCTCCGAAGCCCGAGCCAGCAGGAAGTCTCCGGCGACGATCGCCACCAGGTTTCCCCAGCGGGCGTTGACGCTGTCGACGCCCCGGCGGCTCTCGGCCTCGTCGATCACATCGTCGTGGTAGAGCGATCCCAGGTGGACAAGCTCGACGGAAACGGCCCCTTGTACGACGTCCTCCCCGACCTGCCCGCCCCCGGCGAGGGCGGCCGCCACCACCAGGGCGGGTCGAAGCCGCTTGCCACCAGCCGCGATGAGGTGGGTGGCCACCTGGCCCAGGAAGGCGTCCTGTGACCCGACGGAGCGGCCTAGGGCCACCTCCACCCGATCGAGGCCCGTCCCCACCTCGGGAAGAGTGAGCAGGTCAGACACGTTCACCGGTGTGGACAGTACGCCAACCAGCCCGGATAGCAGTAGTCGTCGACGCCCTCCGCCCCTTATGCCGATGCTTGTCATGGCCGATCAGATGGCAGAGCGACCTGCACAACCGGCCCGCCCCGGTAGACTCATGCTACGCATCGCCGCTCAGGAGGCGGTCCACTTGTTCGAACGCTTCACCGACAGAGCCCGAAGAGTCCTGGTACTAGCCCAGGAGGAAGCGCGGCTGCTCAATCACAACTTCATCGGAACCGAGCACATCCTGCTGGGTCTGATTCATGAAGGCGAAGGAGTGGCCGCCAAGGCCCTCGAGTCGCTGGGGATCAGCCTGGAGGCGGTGCGCGAGAAGGTGGAGGAGACGATCGGCCCGGCCGGGTCTTCGACGACCGGTTCCCCGCCGTTCACGCCCCGAGCCAAGAAGGTGCTGGAGCTGTC
>CAXMLU010000079.1:0-2287 GCA_964194255.1 uncultured bacterium | reverse complement strand
ATGTGTATAAGAGACAGCAATAGAACGACTCTGAGCGGCAACCGGGCTGGTGCCGGCGGCGGTCTGTTTAGCAACGGGACCACGGCCACACTCACCGCCAGCCAGGTGACGGAAACACCGCCACCGCCGGAGGCAGCGGCGGGCTCTTCAACCAGGGCTCGGGTAATCTGGTGCACGACGTGCTGACCCTGGTGAACACCAAGGTCACCGGGAACACCGCCAGCGATAACGGCGGCGGCATCTTTAACGGGCTGCGGCTGGTGGTCAACAACAGCCAGATAACGACAACAGCGCAGCGCCGCTGGCGGCGGCATCTACAGCGAAGACTCCGAGGTCATATCCGGCGGCGCGATCTCGGGCAATCATGCCGGCACGTACGGCGGCGGCCTTGTCAACCTCGTCAGCTGAACCTGACCAGCACGAAGGTGACGAACAACATTGCCACCGCCAGCGAACCACGGCCGACGGAGGCGGCATCTTCACCGCCAACGCCGGACCCATCGCGGTGGTGCTGAGCCAAAGCACCGTGACGCTGAACAACCCGAACCAGTGCTCGCCGGCGATCACGGAGTGCTGACGGGAAGAGGGAGGCTCGCTCGCTACACGCAGTAGGGTTCGCCGCATGGGCGCACTCGATGGACGCGTGGCGATCATCACCGGGGCCGGCCGGGGGATCGGTCGCGAGCATGCACTGCTGTTTGCGCAGGAGGGGGCCAAGGTCGTCGTCAATGACCTCGGAGGGGCGATGGACGGCAGCGGCGATGACCGGACACCTGCCCAGCAGGTAGCCGACGAAATACGGAGCATGGGGGGGGAGGCCGTCTCCAACGCCGACAACGTGGCCGATTGGGAAGGCGGCCAGCGACTGGTCAATGCCGCGGTGGAGTCCTTCGGTGATCTTCACGTGCTGGTCAACAACGCCGGGATCCTGCGCGATCGCGTCCTCGTCAACATGACGGAAGAGGAGTGGGACTCCGTCATCGCTGTCCACCTCAAGGGGCACTTCGTTCCCACGCGTTGGGCCGCCGCCTACTGGCGTGAGCAGACGAAGGCGGGCAAGGACGTGAAGGCGTCGGTGATCAACACGTCGTCCACCTCCGGTCTGCTCGGCAACCCGGGCCAGACGAACTACGGGGCGGCGAAGGCGGGCATCGGCGCTTTCACCGTTATTGCCGCCCAGGAATTGGTCCGTTACGGGATACGCGTCAACGGCATCGCTCCCGCCGCCCGCACTCGGCTCACCGAGGCCACGCCCGGGCTCGGCGACATGGTGCAGCCGCCCGAGGATCCGGGGGTGTTCGACGTCTGGGACCCCGCCAACGTCTCACCCCTGGTCGCCTATCTCGCCACCGAGGACTGCCCTGCCACCGGCAAGATGTTCTTCGTTCAGGGCGGCTCGGTGAAAATCATGCAGGGCTGGAGTATGGGCGAGGGAGTCGAGAAGGACGAACGCTGGACGGTCGCCGAGCTGCAATCCGAGCTGAAGGACCTGCTGAGCTGAGTTGAACTGAGCAGGATTGTCATGGCCCGGGACCATTACGGTATAGCCCGAGAGAGTCATGTCAATTTAGCCCTCCCGGGGTGGCACGGCAGCGTCATAAGCTTGCGGTGCGCAGGACCTAGGGGGGTGGCGTAGCTGAGGCAGTGTTCCCCAGCCGCTGCCGGTGCCGCCGCCCCCCTAGGTCCTGCCTCGCGCCGGGCTTCTACTCGGTGATTTCCTTGATCTTGGCCGCGATCTCCACGGCGGTCGCATCCGGGGCCTGGGCCTGCATGGCCATCAGCTTGGTCATGTCGCCCTCCACCTTGATCTTGCCGGCCATGAAGGCCTGCATGCCGGCCTGGGGATTGCCGTCCACCAGGATGGCCTTCGCTGTCGCGTAGTCGAGGGTCACCTTGAGGTCGGCGCCGTCGATGTGACCCAGATCCATGTCCATCTCGCCGCTGCTGGTGTCCATGTGGGCATCGATGGTCCCGGGGCCGAAGGGCACCTCGGTGATGACCTGGTTCATCTTGACGGCGTGGGCGGGGGCGGCGGTCTTACCCCGGTACTCCTCGCGGATCTTCTTGGCTTCCGCCAGCCATTCGTCGGAAAGGAAGGGGTACTGGGCCACAGCGGAACTCCTCGTCGGTCGGGTCCGTGGCGCCGACCCTCGGCGCACGGGGCACGGTAGCGGCCCGACCCGCCTGATCGCCACGTGGCCGAATACCGGCGTTTACGACGCACCGCTCAAGATACGCTGCCAGTCATGGCCGCCGGCACCCGCCCCGAGCGCATCTCGGAGCGTGA
>CAXMLU010000078.1:0-2207 GCA_964194255.1 uncultured bacterium | reverse complement strand
TGTGTATAAGAGACAGGAGCGGGAGCGCCTCGCCCGCCCTCGCCCTGCCGATCGAGGATCTCGATCTCTCCGAGCGCCCCCGCAACTGCTTGAAGCGGGCCCAGATCAACACCGTGGGCGAGCTCGTGCTGAAGACCGAGGACGACCTGCTGGCCATCACGAACTTTGGCCAGAAGTCCCTCGACGAAGTCCTGCAGAAGCTCGACGAGCGCGGCCTGTCCCTGCGCACCAAGGAAGGGTAAAGGGTTCGCGGATGCCGGCTACCCCGAAGAAGGGTCCCCGCTTCGGCGGCGATGCTGCCCACCAGAAGGCCATGTTGGGCAACCTGGTCGCCTCGCTGATCGCGGCCGAGGGGCTGATCACGACCGAAGCCAAAGCGAAGGCGTTGCGGCCGGTCATGGAGAAGTGCATCACCAAGGCCAAGAAGGGCGGCGTGCACCGCCACCGGCAGGTGGTCGCGTTCATCCGGGACAAGGACATGGCCCACAAGCTGTTCGATGAGATCGGTCCCCGCTACGTCGATCGGCCGGGCGGGTATACCCGGATCCTGAAGCTTGGCCCCCGCCACGGCGACAACGCCCCCATGGCCCGGATCGAGCTGGTCTAGCCTCTGACCCTCGTCGATCCGCCGGTCGGGGAGGCGGCGCCGCCGGATTCAGCGGCTTCAATCCGGCTACGCATGACCGTGGCGTACCGCGGCGCCGGGTTTCACGGCTTCGCTGCCCAGCCTGGACAGCGCACGGTGGCGGGCGTGCTGGCCGGAGCGCTGGAGACGTTCCTACGCCATCCGATCGTGCTCACTTGCGCCGGCCGGACCGACCGTGGCGTGCACGCCTGGGGCCAAGTGGTGAGCTTTGATGTGGACGCCGTGCCGTCGCTGACTGCGCTCACCCGGTCGGTCAACAAGCTGTTGCACGCCGAGGTGGCGGTGCGGGCCGTCGAAGTAGCTGATCCGGGCTTCGACGCCCGCCGTTCGGCGACGGGGCGGAGCTATCGGTACACGGTGCTCAACCGGTCAGAGCCCGATCCCTTCCTCGCCTCCACGACGTGGCAGGTGGAAGCCCTGCTCGACCTGCGGGCCATGCAGCTGGCGTGCGATCCGCTGATCGGCGAACACGACTTCTCCTCGTTCTGCCGCCGGCCCCCCGAACCTGCTGGGTCGCTCACGCGACGGGTCCGGCGGGCCGAATGGCGCGATCTCGGCGACGGGCTCCTGCGCTTCGAGATCGAGGCGTCCGCCTTCTGCCACCAGATGGTCCGCTCCCTGGTGGGCACGCTGGTGGACGTGGGCCTGGGCAGAAAGAAGGCCGGCGACATGGCATGGATACTCCGCTCCCGTAACCGCGCCCATGCGGGCAGCCCGGCTCCGCCCCACGGCTTGTGCCTCTGGGGCGTGTCCTACGGGGCGCTCCAGTACCCTGCGCCGTGATGATCGGTTTGGCAGATATCCAAGATGCTCGTGTCCGCGTGGCGTCGATCATCCGGGACACGCCGGTGGACCGCTCGGATTCGCTTTCCAAGCTGGTTGGCCGCCCCATCCTCCTGAAGCCCGAGCACCTGCAACGGACGGGCTCGTTCAAGATCCGCGGCGCCTACAACCGGATCTCCCGCCTGGAGGGCGACGTCGAGGTCGTGGCGGGATCGGCGGGCAACCACGCCCAGGGGGTGGCCCTGGCCGCCACCCTCACCGGTCGCCCGTCCACCATCTTCATGCCGGCCAACGCGCCCCTGCCCAAGCTGGACGCCACGCGCGCCTACGGCGCGGCCGTCCGCCTCGAGGGCGACCTGGTCGATGACTGCATTGCCGCCGCCAAGGCATACGCCAAGGAGACCGGCGCGGTGTACGTCCCGCCGTTCGACGACCCGTTCATCCTGGCCGGCCAGGGGACGGTAGGCCTCGAGCTGGCCGAACAAGCCGAGGAAGCGGAAGTCGTGGTCGTCCCCATCGGCGGGGGTGGACTCATCAGTGGGATCGCAACCGCCTTGGCCCACACCCGCCGCCATGTCCGGGTGGTGGGCGTCGAAGCGGCCGGGGCGGCCAGCATGCAGACCGCCCTCCGGGCCGGACGGCTAGTCACCCTGGAGCAGGTCGCCACCATGGCCGACGGCATCGCGGTCAGGTCCTGCTCGGACCTGACCTTCGCCCACGTCCAGGCCTACGTGGACGAGGTGGTGACCGTGACCGAGGAGGAGATCAGCCAGGCCCT
>CAXMLU010000077.1:0-15819 GCA_964194255.1 uncultured bacterium | reverse complement strand
AGGTGGAGGTGGAGGTGGCGGAGCGGCCGATGAACCGTTGCCCCAGAAATCCTCGACGACCCACAACGCGCCATTGTTCGGCACGACACCGACGGCCACCTGGCTGACCTGAGGGTTGGTCATATTCGCGTAATGAGGAGCACTCGACGCGAACCCCGCTTCGATGGCGCCGGCGTTCGGTCCCATGCCGACGTTCTCCTCCACGATCTTCCACCCACCCGGAGCTTGCGAACCGAGATTCGGATTGTGAGAAAGTGAACCGTTGGCGGCCAGATGGGCGGCCCACGAACGAGCCACACCTGTGAGCTGGCCGTTGACCGCCAATGCCGGCAAGCCGCGTGACGCACGCACCTGGTTGATGTTGCCGACGAAGGCGGCCTCGTCACCGGTGTCATACGCATGGGCAGGGCCAGCGGTGACGACCACGGCCGTCAACGAGGCCGTCATCAGGGAAAACGCTGTAGCTGCCCGCAGCAGCGCGCGCGTCAAATTCATGGCATAAGAAGTTTCGGCATGTAGGTCACAAATTGTTAGGAGCTGGACGGCTCTGCGTCCTCACGGTGAAGCAGGAATGTTCCTGTTGACCGACTGACCAGTCGGCCCCGTTCATCACGTACGGCGCCTTCGGCGTACGCGACTTGCTTTGCCAACCGAATGACGTCCCCCCGCACGACGAGCTGGTCGCCGGGCTGCGCCACCCGCATTGTCTCCGCCTTCATCTCGAGCGTAGCCCGAGAACGATCCTTCCCGTCGAGTCCAGTGTTTACCGCGAAGTTCATGACCGCATCAAGTACTACGGAGTGAACGCCTGCTTGCACGATTCCGTGCGGGTTACACGCCAAATCCGTTGGCGTCCAATTGCCAGCGGCCCATCCCAGCGCTTCGTCGCCGTCGATTCCGAACGAATCGATGCTGGCGCCGATCGCCGACATGATCGGCATGCCTCCGTCCCCGACCCACCGGGTCATGTCCTTCATTGGCGCGCCCTTCCCCCGTCTGTCGTCGATCGACAGTCCGGCTCCGCTTGACGCGCAGCTTTGTTGTCCGTGGTTCGATCCACGGTGGGATGCGGTTGGGGTGCGGTTGGAGCAGCCCGACGAGCCGAGTGAAAACCACCAGCCTCGATGCAACGTGACATGGCATGCACAGGCGCGCCCTTCCGACCCCGTCCGCCGACCCGGAGCACCGTAGTCGCCATCGCGCCGCCGTGGGGAATGCGATGAGGGTTTGACCGTGTTACCAACGGACGACAGACTCTTGACCGCCAGTCCAGTACGCGGCGAAAGTCCTGTCTACAGGGTTGGTGTCAGCATATTTTTCGGAGGAGGCACGGGCCGTGGCCACTGCAGTGATCGTTGACGTCGTACGAACCGCGGGTGGCAAGCGCAACGGCAAGCTGTCGGGGTGGCACCCGGCCGATCTGGCTGCCGAGACGTTGCGGGCGCTGGTCGAGCGCAATGACCTCGATCCGGCCTTTATCGACGACGTGATCATGGGCTGTGTGATGCAGGTCGGCGCGCAGGGCTTGAACATCGGTCGCAACGCGGTCTTGGCCGCGGGCTTTCCCGAATCTGTACCGGCCACGTCCGTCGACCGCCAGTGCGGCTCGTCGCAGCAATCGGCTCACTTCGCCGCGCAGGGAGTCATGGCCGGCGCGTACGACATCGTGATTGCCGCCGGCGTCGAGGTGATGAGCCTGGTTCCGATGGGCGCGTCAATGATGGCGCCAAACACGGGCATGGCCTTTGGTCCGAAGGTCCTCGAGCGCTACGCGTCCGTGGGCGGACTCGTGCCTCAAGGCATCTCGGCCGAGTTAATCGCGGACAAGTGGGGGTTGTCGCGCGAGGACCTCGATCGGTTCGGCGCGCAGAGTCAGCAGAACGCAGCGCGTGCGACCGAAGAAGGACGCTTCGAGCACGAGATCGTCGGCGTGCGCGCCCGCAACCGCGACAAAGAGACCGGCAACATCGTCGAGTCCGATGAGCTGGTCACGAGGGACGAAGGAATCCGGCCCGGTACGACCGCGGAGACGCTCGCCCAGCTGAAGCCGGCCTTCAAGCCCGACGGGAAAGTGACTGCGGGCAACTCATCACAGATCACCGACGGCGCGTCCGCGGCGCTCATCATGAGCGAGGCCAAGGCGCACGAACTGGGGCTGAAGCCCCGCGCTCGGTTCCATACGTTTGCGGTCGCGGGCGTCGACCCCGTGACCATGCTCACGGGTCCGATACCAGCCACGGCCAAAGTGCTGGAGCGGGCCAAGCTGTCGATTGACGATATCGACCTCTTCGAGATCAACGAGGCGTTCGCTTCGGTAGTACTCGCGTGGGAGAAGGAGCACCATCCCGACATGGCCAAGGTGAACGTGAACGGGGGCGCCATCGCCCTCGGTCACCCGCTGGGATGTTCCGGCACCAAGTTACTGGCCACGCTGCTCAACGAGCTTGAGCGCACCGGCGGACGCTTCGGGCTGCAAACCATGTGTGAAGGTGGCGGCATGGCCAACGCCGCCATCATCGAGCGCCTCTGATTATCGGGTGCCGGCTGGGTAGGATCGGCGCCAGACCCTATGTGGAACGTGCTGGTTGGTGTTGTCGCCGGAGTGGTGATCCTGCGGCTCGGGCTCGGCGTCATTCGCATGTTTGCCCGTCCGGTTCCGCCGCCGCTGCCTCCCGGCGAGATGCGCAAGGTGAACCTCAAGTACCGCTGCTCGATCTGTGGAACCGAGGTCAAGATGACCCGTGCCACCGATGAGCTACCCGAGGCCCCCCGGCACTGCCTGGAGGACATGGAGCTGGTCGCTCCCATCGAATGACCGACACCCACCCTTTTCCCCAGCCTGTGGACAATATTGGGGAGACTCACAGCCATGTAACTCGTCCGTTACCTGCCGTTCACGATCGGTCAGTGGTAGCGAGTGGCCACGATGAAGCCGCCGGTGATGAGGGCCAAGCCCACCATCAGGTATGCATTGCTGGCCCCGCCCGGCAGAAACCCGAGGTAGTTGCCCAGAATGACCACCATGCCCAGACCCAGACAGAGGAACATGAGCACCGGCACCCACTTGGGGCTGACCTTGAACTCCTTGGGAATGGGCGGCGTGTACCGGGAGGACGGTGTGGGCGTCGCCCGGCCCGCTGGCTGGCCGCCCTTTGGAGTGACTCTCCCGGGAGCGTCTTTGGTCTTGCGGGCCATGTCTCAAGAGGGTAGCAACTGAGACGGGGTCGGCCGCTCGTGGCCCTCGCGTGCCTGCTGATCGGCTTCATCGGCGCCGTCGTCATCCGGTCGCGTCCACCCGGTCTCGAGGGGCGTGTGCCTCAGCGCTTCCGGCTGGCCGCGTTGATCGAGCGCCAGCAGCAGCAGGCCAACGATCGCCGCATCCAGGCTCTCGCCCTGCGTCATGAGGTGGACTCGCTTCGGGTATCGGGCGAGGGCCGCCAGACGGGAGCAGCGGCTCGGGAGCACGACCTCAGTCAGGTGTCGCTTCTGTCCGGACTGGTTTCCTTGCGCGGCCCGGGTTTGCGGGTCGTCCTTGACGACTCCAATCTGAGCAAGGCGCCGTCCGGCAACGTGAACGATCTCGTCATTCACTCCCAGGATGTACAGGCGGTCGTGAACGCGTTGTGGCGGTCGGGAGCCGATGCCATCTCCATCAACGATCAACGGCTCATCACGACGAGCGCGGTGCTCTGCGTCGGGAACACCCTGCTACTCAACGGCACGGTGCACTCCCCGCCCTACCGGGTGGTCGCCATCGGCGCGGACCATGACCAGTTTGAGGCGGATGGACTGGTGCACCGATTGCACAGCGACGCGGCCGCATTCGGATTGCGATTCTCGGTCGAGCGCGCTGACGTGCTTGACGTGCCCGCGTTCACCGGCGCGACGTCCGTCAAGGCCGCCCTCCCGATCGGCGGCTAGCGGCACCGCCCCGGTAGGCTCATCGGCTATGCAGGCTCGTGTCCTGGTCATCGACAACTACGACTCGTTCGTTTACAACCTGGTGCAATACCTGGGCGAACTGGGCGCGGAGCCGCTCGTCCACCGCAACGATGCAGTCACCGTCGACGATGTGCGGCAGCTGGCTCCCGACGCGGTCTTGATCTCGCCTGGTCCCGGACGGCCACAGGATGCCGGCGTCAGCAACGACTTGATCCGCACGTTCGCGGCCACATTGCCGATCCTCGGCGTGTGCCTCGGTCACCAGTGCATCGGGGAGGTCTTCGGTGGCAGGATCGTGCGTGCCGATCGCATCATGCACGGCAAGACCTCGATGGTGCACCACCTCGGCGTGGGTGTGCTGCATGACATGCCGACGCAGTTCGAGGCCACGCGCTACCACTCATTGGTCGTCGAGCGAGCGTCGCTTCCCGATTCACTCGAAGTGACGGCCGAAACCGATGACGGAACCATCATGGGACTGCGGCATCGGGAGCACGCCGTGGAAGGCGTCCAGTTCCATCCCGAATCCATCCTCACCCGATCGGGTCGCCAGCTTCTCGCCACCTGGCTGCAGGCGGCCGGGCACACGGTCGCCGCCACATTGCCCTCCGCCTGACGTCAGTGCGGAGCGGTCGTCGTGGTGACCGGCGGCACCAGCGTCGTCGTGGTTTGCACGAGTTTGCCGACCACGATGGTCACCGCCGAGCCCTTGGCAATCACCGCGCCGGGACTGGGGTTCTGGTTGAGCACGATGCCGTCCTGGCTGGGATTTGAGACCGGCTGAGACTGGAGGGTCGCCGTCAGTCCGGCGGCTTGCAAGGCGGACTGAGCATTGATCTGGGTATCCCCGACCACGCCTGGCACGGTGGCCTGCTGCGGCCCGCTCGAGACATAGATCGTTACCGTGGAACCCTTCAGGGCGGCGGTCCCGGCCGGCGGGTCGGTCCTGGTCACCATGCCTTGGGCCACCGTGGCCGAGGCTTCGCTCGCCTGCTTGACGGAGAAGCCGGCCTGGCCGAGATCGGCGGCTGCGGTGGCCACGTCCTTGCCCGACTCATCGGGCACGGTGGCCTGTGCCTTCCCCGATGACACCGTGAGTTCCACGGTCGTGTTCTTGGGGTCGACAGGAGTGGCCGGCAGCGGCATCGACGACAGGACCGTGTTCTGCGCGGCCTTGTCGTCCGCCTTCAGGATGGGTGTCGGGCTTACGGTGAAACCTTGAGCCTGGAGGGTGGCCGTCGCCTGGTCCAAGGACTGGCCGATCACGCTCGGCATGGGGACAAGGACGGCGCCAGTGCTGATCTTGACCACCACCGTCTTGCCCTTCTGCAGCTGCGTGCCGCCCTTCGGATCCTGGTCGAACACCTTGCCGCTGTCGACCGAGGTGCTGGGGCCTGTCGCCTCGGTGAACTGGAATCCGGCATCCTTCAGTTGCACCTCCGCGACCACTTTGTCGACGCCGATCACGCTCGGCACCGGCGCCGTCGATGCGGTGGTACTCGTGCCACCGAACAGGCCGAGGTTCCGGCCGAGCAGGAACAGCAAGACGCCGAGCGCGGCCAACAGCACGAACAGCAGCACCACGTAGATCCACGTGCGCTGCTTGGGCGGTTCGGCCATGGCGACCGCCGCCGGGAGGACGGTCGTTCCCTCTCCGCCTCTATCGGCATGGCGGTTCTGCACGATCGTCATGTCCTTCTCCGGCGGAGGCGGGAGGGGTGGGTCAGCCAGGACCGCCCGGCCTTGACGGAAACGCAGGAGGTCGGCTCGCAGCTCCTCGGCGCTGCCGTAGCGACGATCGCGGTCCTTGGCCATGGCCTGGAGCACGATGGCCTCGAAGGCGGCGGGTATGGCCGAGTTGATGCGGCGGGGCGGCACGGGCTCTTCCCGAACATGTTTGTACGCGATAGATACGGGGTTGTCGCCCGCGAACGGCGGCCGCCCGGTGACCATCTCATAGAGCACGACTCCGAGCGAGTAGACGTCGCTGCGGGCATCAACTCCTGAGCCCTGCGCCTGCTCGGGCGAGAAGTAGGTCGCCGTTCCCATAACGGCGCCAGTTTGCGTCAGGCCTTCGTCGGATCCGACGGCGCGGGCGATACCGAAGTCGGCGACCTTGACCTGACCTTCCTTGTCAATGAGGACGTTGCCAGGCTTGACATCGCGATGCACGACGCCGTTGCGATGTGCAAACGCGAGAGCGGCCGCCACGTTGGCGCCGATGCCCGCGGCCCGGTCCGGCAGCAGCGCGCCCTCCTGCTTGATCAACTGCGACAGCGGACGCCCGTCGACGAACTCCATGACGATGAAGTAGGTCCCGGCCTCTTCCCCCCAGTCGTAGACCGACACGATGTTCGGATGAGAAAGATTGGCGGCAGCCTGCGCCTCGCGGCGGAATCGCTCGACGAACGCCCGGTCGATCGACAACTCGGGGAAGAGCACTTTGAGGGCGACGGGCCGGTCGAGCAACTGGTCGTGAGCCAGGAAGACCTCAGCCATTCCGCCTCGGGCGATCTGGCGGATCAGCTCGTAGCGACCGTTGAACACCCGCAGCGCTTCCGACATGTCGCCGTGCAGCCTAAGGGATAGGGGAAAAGGGTTCGCGGCAGCCTGGCGCTACGAGTCGCTCACCTCAGCCGCTCAAGGCGGCTTGGAGGACCTGCTTGGCGATGGGGGCAGCGACCTGACCGCCGGTGAAGTCATTGGAGGCGGGTTGGTCCTCTACCAATACCGCCACCGCCACTTTGGGGGCGTCAGCAGGGGCGAGGGCGACGAACCAGGTGTGCACCGTGTTGTTGCCAGTCTGGGCCGTTCCTGTCTTGCCGGCGACCTGCACGCCGCTGATCTGGGCGGCGGTGCCCGTGCCCGCCTGGACGACCTGGATCATGAGGGCCTTGACCTGGTTGGCCGTCGCCGGCGACGTGGCCGTGAGCCAGGGTTGGGGCTGGTAGGTGTTGACTACTTTGCCTTCGGCGTCGCGGACGTCCTGGAGCACGTGGGGGCGCATGATCACCCCGCCGTTGGCCAGTCCGGCGGCGACGAGGGCCATCTCCAGTGGAGATGCGGCCACGTCTTGCTGACCGATGGCCGACTTGGCCAGACCCGGAAGGTCCCGTGCGAACGCGGCCGCCGGCGGGAAGTTGGAGATGGCTGGACCGGGAAGATCCAGTGGCGGCCGCTGGTCGAAGCCGAATGCGGTGGCCTCGGCCGAGAGGTTGGCGGCCCCCAGGTCCAGACCGACTTGCGCGAACCCGGTGTTGCACGAGATACGCAACAGCTCGGGTAGCACTCCACCGCATTTCTCGCCGCCGAAGTTGGCCAGCGACAGACCGTTGGTATTCGGGAGGGGCAGGGCGCCGAGCACGGGGTAAGGCTTGGTGGCCAGATCCGGTTGATGGTCGTAGACGGCGGCAGTGTCGATGAGCTTGAACGTCGATCCGGGGAAGAAGCGATCTCGGAAAGCGCGAGCCAGCATGGGCCTGGTGGGGTCGGCCTGGTTGGCGTCCCACGCCTTCTTGACCGCCTTGAAATCGTGACCGGTGAGGGCGCCGGGGTCAAAGGACGGATAGCTCCACATGGCCAGGATGGCGCCGGTGGAAGGGACCAGGGCCACCACCGCGCCGCGGCGGGTTCCCAGCGCGGCGGCGGCCACGAATTGGATCTTCGTCGACAGCGTCAGGGTGACCGTCTCGGAGCGGTCCTGCTGGACGAGAAGGTTGCGCAAGTTCGGCAACTGCAGCGGGGCCGACCGCCCGGTGAGCTGGCCGTCGTACTGCTTCTCCACGCCGTCCGATCCGTAGGTGTAGGAGAAGTAGCCGACCACCTGGGCGAACAACGGGCCGGTGGGATAGGTGCGAAGGCGCTTGTAGAGGTCGTTGCTCGAAACCGAGTGGGCCAGCACCTTGCCGTCCGACGAGACGATGTCGCCGCGCGGTTTGGCGAAGTCCCTCGTCGCGACCCGACTGTTGCGGGGATCATTGGCCAGCTTGTGGGCATCTACGACCTGGAGGTAGTTCAGCTGCACGAACAAGGCGAGGAAGAGCACCAGCAGGGCCAGGCCCACCCGCCGGATCTGTGGGTTCATTGCGGCCGCGCCTCCCTCGATCCGGCCGAGACACGGAGGAGCAAGGCCAGCAGGATGTAGTTGGCAACCAGAGACGAACCCCCGTAGGAGATGAAGGGCAACGTGATTCCCGTCAGCGGGGTGAGCCTGGTCACGCCGGCCATGATGATGAATGCCTGCAGGCCGAGGGTGAAGGTCAGGCCGGTGGCCAGCAGTTTGTCGAACTCGCGCTCGGCCCGGATGGCGATCCGCAGCCCGGTCCCCACCAGGAGGACGAAGGCGAGGATGATCGCGGCGGTACCGAGCAGGCCCAGCTCCTCACCGATGGCGGCGAAGATGAAGTCGGTGGCGACCTCGGGGATGCGCGTCGGACTGCCCAGGCCAAGACCGGTGCCGGCCACCCCGCCCGAGCCGAGCGCGAACAGACCCTGGATCACCTGATATCCGGTGGTCTGGGCGTGGGCCCAAGGATTGATCCACACGACGATGCGGGATCGAGCGTGGGCGAACGTCTTATAGGCGAGGCCGGCTCCCGCCACAAACAGGAAGCCGCCGACGGCGAGATACGCGCCCCGGCCGGTGGCCACCCAGAGCATGACGATGAACAGAGAGAAGAAGAGGAACGAGGTACCCAGGTCGTTCTCGCTGAACAACACCACCAGCGAGGCGCCCCATGCGACGACGATGGGGCCGAGGTGTTTTGGGTCGGGTAGGAAGAAGGGCCCCAACCGCCAGGTGGGGCGGGCCAGCAGTTCCCGTTTGTCAACCAGATAAGAAGCGAAGAACACGGCCAGAGCCAGCTTGGCCATTTCTCCAGGTTGGAACGTTATGCCACCGAACCGGATCCACAGCCGCGCTCCGTTGATGTTGCGACCGAGGCCCGGGGTGAGCGGAAGCAGGAGCAGGCCTACGCCGACGAACGCCAGCGTGTATCGGTAACGCTCCAGATCCCGGGCCTGGCGGAAGACGAGCAAGGTGACGGTAAAAGCGGCGATGCCGAGCGCGGTCCAGGTGGCTTGCAGGCCGGCGAGGCGATGATCGAGACGGGCGATGAAGACGTACCCAAGCCCGTTGAGCAGGCCGGCGATGGGCAACAGGATGGAGTCAGCGTCGGGCGCCCACAGGCGCAGCGCGAGGTGGGCCACGAGGAGCAGGCCCAGGATGATGGCGAGGAAGGGACCGACGTGGGCGGGCAATGACGCCGTCCGCCCCAAGCTGGCCAGGATGTATGCCCCCAGGGTGAGCAGCACGACCAGCACAATGAGCCCGAGCTCGGTCCGGCGTCGAGGCTTGGCCTGCCTGGTCACTTCGTGGTGGAGGGGCTTGGCGCGGTGGTCGTCGTGGTCGTCGGGACGGTGGACGTCGTGGCCGTCGGCGGCGGCACGAGATTGCGGGTCACGTAGGCGTCGGCGGCGGACCGGGTCGGCTCGGGCTTGTTGATGCGGACCTGCTCCTGCGCCTGCGGGAGGAGGTCGCCCACCATATGCCCGGTGTGGTGATCCACCGTCGGCTTGAACCACAGCAGGCCGCCCGGGCGCCCCTTGAACACGGCGACGCGCTGGCCGTCGAGTCCGACGAAGTAGGTGCCACGGGCGTAGACGCCCACCGCGACCGCCGCCGCGCCCAGGATGGCGACCAGCACGACGATGAAGATCACCACCCGCAACGTGAGCAGGGGCCGAGGCGGGGCCGGGGGTACCGGTTCGACCAGAGGCCGCGGTGCAACTGGCGTCGCCCCTTTCCCCTCACCTACGGGCGGAACGGCGATCGAAGTATCGGCGGGTCGCTTCGAGAGGGCCGGCTCCTTGGCCAGCGCGGCCGAGGCCTCTTCGGCCAGTTCGTCGTCGTCCACCACGTCGATCAGCACCACGGTGATGTTGTCGTTGCCGCCTTGGACCTTGGCTTGTGTTATCAGCGCCTTGACGGCTCCACGGTCATCTGACAGCCGGCGAAGTATCGAGGCGATCTGGTCGTCGCTCAGCTCGCGCGTCAGCCCGTCACTGCATAGCAGAATCCGATCACCCCGATACGGGATCAGTTGAATGCAGTCCACCTGCACATCCGGGTCGACCCCGAGAGCGCGGGAGAGGACGTGGCGTTGGGGATGCACGGCCGCTTCATCGGCGGAGATCTGTCCCTCGCGCACGAGGTCATTGATGAGGCTGTGATCATCGGTGAGCTGTTCGAGCTCGCCGTTTTGCAGCCGGTAGGCACGCGAGTCGCCGACGTTGACGATGGCCAGACGCTCCTCACCGTCCTCCTCTACGAGGGCGGCCGCGCACAACGTCGTGCCCATGCCCCGTAACTCCGGATTCTGCTGGGCCCGCTCCCACACCGCCCGATTGGCCCGGAGGACGGCGCCGACCAGCCCGGCGACGGTGCGGTCCGAGCTGAACGCCGCTCTCAATGCCTCCACCGCGGCCTGGGCGGCTACCTCGCCAGCGGCATGCCCACCCATCCCGTCCGCGACCGCAAAGAGGTTCTCGGCCACGAGGAGCTGATCCTCGTTGTTGGTCCGGACCATGCCGACGTCGGTGGCCCCCGCCGCCCGGAGCTTGGTCAACCGGAAACTTCCAACACGGTGCGGCCCACCTGGAGGCGATCACCCTTGCGCAGCGGCTGGGGCGCGGAGACTTTCTGCCGGTTGAGGAACGTCCCATTGGTCGACCCGAGGTCCTCCACGAACCACCCGCCGTCGCCGTGAAAGAGCCGGGCGTGGAGCTGGGACACGAAGGTGTCGTCGGCGAGCGCCACGCCGCAGCCGCCGCCGCGTCCCACCGTCAGCTCCCCGCCCGCGACGGCATCGAGAGGGAAGGCGCGGCCCTTGGCGGCGGCCGGCTCGATGACCACTAACTGCTGGATCGGTCTCCCTGTCCGCGGACCCTGCGGTGTGACGACGGTGGCCGCAGCCGCGACGGCCGGCGACGCCCGTCCACTCGGACCTTGCTGCCCACCTCGAGCGGTTACCGCCGCTGCCTTGGGTTCTTTCAGCTCGGCCCAAACGGCCCGGACCACCCGCAAGAAGAAGAGGTAGAGCAAAGCCAGCAGAGCGAACTTAAGCACGGTCAAGAGATAGTCGGACATAGCTGCCGCTAGGACGCCTCGAAGCGGATCTTGGTCAGTCCCACGGTGATGACGTCGCCATCCTCGAGGGGCCGCATCGTCACGCCTACCCCGTTGACCTTGGTCCCATTGGTCGATCCGAGGTCAACCACCACGGTGCGGCCGTCGGCCACTCGGACCTCGGCGTGACGGCGACTGACATTCGGGTCGGCCAGGCTGATCTCGCAGTCAGGTAGGCGGCCCATGACCACCGGCTGCTCGCCGACCGTGATACGGGTTCCATCCGGCATGACCAGCGTGCCCCGGGGGGTGCCATCGGCGGCCGGCACGACCTCGCCGGCCACGAGGAACGATCCCGTGCTGAGCTTGGCGTCCGTCTCGAGCTCAATGGTGATCGGACCGAGGAAGTGATAGCCCTCGTCTCTGGCGTGCTCGGCGACGTAGCCCGAGAGCTCCCTCAACAGCTCGGTTTCGAACGAAGCGAACCGTTCCCGGTCCGCCGCCGATACGGCCACCTTGAACGCATTGGGGACGATGGCCCCGCGCGGCGCAATCGTGCGGTGGAGGTCGAGTTCACGGGCCAACCGCCGGCCGATCTCGACGGGCTCGAGCCCGCTGCGGAATGCCTTGGCGAAGACGCCCTCGACCAGACGCTCGAGCCGCTGCTCGAACTGCTGTAGTCCCATGGTTGGATGTCACCTTACCCACGGGAGGCCCGATTCAGAGGATCGGGCGCAACTCAAGCCCAGACCTCGTGCCTTCCACCCGGGCGGGCGCCCGGGTGGAAGGCAGAGGGGGTTCAGAGTTTGTAGGCGTAGAGGCTGTGGTCGTTCGAGCCCATGAAGATCATGTGATCGGCAATGGAAGGCGAGCCGTTGGACGACCGCTTTTGGTCATTACTCGTGAAGAGCAGGTTGCCGTTGCCGATGTCTACGCAGCGCATATGCGCATCCCGGGAGCCGATGCAGGCGAACCCGTTGGCGATCGCCGGTGAGGACTCGATCTGCAGCCCCGTCACCACCTTCCACTTCATCGTTCCGGCAGTGGGGCCGGGCGTAATGTCGATGCCGTAGATGTTGTTGTCGGCCGAGCCGATCACGAGGGTGTTACCCGAGATGCCGGCGGAAGACTCGACAAAACGACCCGTCTTGAACTTCCACACCAGCGCGTGGGTCGTCGTGTTCACTGCGAACTCGTAGCCGTTGTCCCCACCGAAGTAGACGATCCCGCCGGACACTGCGGGGGACGAGTCGACGGAGGTAGATACGGGGAAGTTCCACAGTTCGTGGCCGTCGGAGTCGGCATAGGCGTGGAGCTTCTTGTCTTCGGAGCCGACGTAGACCACCCCGTTGGCAACGGCGACGGAGGATTCAATGGGACCACCGGCCGTCGACGTCCAGACTGGTTGGCCGGTTGCCGGGTTCAGTTTGTACACCGAGCCGGGGCCCAGTTGGTTCGGACTGAGCGTCGTGGCATAGAGAAAGCCGCCGGCCATGTTCATCCCGCCCTCTACCGGCCCGGCTGAGGCAAATGTCCACTTTGGCGCACCGGACACGGCATCGAATGCGTACACCGTGCCGTTAAACGAGCTGAAGTACACGACGCCGTTGTTGACGACGGGGGCACCATCGATCAGGTTGCCGGTCTGGAACGACCAGATCAGCTTGCCGGTGACCTCATCCAAGGCGTAGAAGCCGCCGCCCTGAGAGCCCTGGTACACAATGCCGTTGACCACCGCGGCGTTGCCGCCGTAGATCGACCCGTTGGTTTGGAACTTCCAGGCCAGCTTCAAACTGCCGACGTTGGCCGTGCTGAGGGTGGTCTCTGCGGAGTTGACCCCACTCTCTGCCGAATCGAAGCGGAATTGCGTCCAGGGGCTCACCGAGGTGGTCCTTCGACCTGCCCGCTTCTGCGCCGCACTGGCGGACCCGACGCCGGGAATGAGCCCCACGCCGAGCGCACCTACGGCGACCGTCATCCCAACCCGCCGGGCAAACCGGCTCCGTCCCTTAAGCATGCTGGCTCCCCCTACTCACAACCCGAACGCCGTCCCCGGGCCCACCGACCCTTGCATGGTCGCGCGGAGAGCGTCCGCGAGCAACGCGTCGCCCGGAAATAGGTCGAATGACCCCCGTTGGAAAGGCGTCGAGGTGGCCCGATGCCACGGACGGCGGTCGTCATCGCACGGGCGGTATGGCGGCCCCGTACGATGGTGGCGTGAGTCCGAGCGCCGCTGAGCTGTTGTTACGCGGCAAGGAGGCACAGGCGGCTGGGGACCTGGCTGGCGCGACCAGGGCGCTGCGAGACGCGCTCGAATTGGAGGATCTGCCGCTCGCCCGCCTCATGCTCGGCGGGCTGTGCTACGCCGACGATGGCTTCGAAGACGCGCGGCGGCATTGGGAAGCCGCCTTCCGGGGTTTCCGGGATGGCGGTGATTTTCGGACTGCCGCCCGGGCGGCGATCTGTCTGGTCGATCTCCACTCCAGCGCCCTCGGCAACGTCGCGGCCGGCCGGGGCTGGATCGGCCGGGCCACCCGGGTGTTGGACCGGGTCGGGCCGTGTGTCGAATGGGGTTATCTGGCGCTGGCCGTGGTGGCCTGCGATGTGCCGGACATCGCCTCGGTGGAACAGAGTGCGCGGGTCGCGTTGGAGATGGCCCGCGAGTTCGGTGACTCGGACCTTGAGGTGCGGGCGCTCGCCGATAGCGGACTGGCGCTGGTGTGCGAAGGGCGCGCCAAGGAGGGGTTCGCCCGGCTGGACGAAGCCATGGCGGCCATCACGGCCGGCGAAGTCCGCGAGCTCAGTGTGGCCGGCAAGAGCTTCTGCGCCATGTTGACGGCGTGTGACCGAACCGGCGACTCGCTCCGGGCCGAAGAGTGGACCCGTCTCGTCGCGGCGCTGATGACCGACCGTCTGGGCGGCCGTCCCCGGCTCCTGTACACGCACTGCCGGTCCGCCTACGGGTCGGTCCTGTGCAGCATCGGCCGGTGGCCCGAAGCCGAATCCGCCATGCTGGAGGCGCTCTCGGCTTCGTCCAGCTTCTACCACCGGGCGCAGACCTGCTCGCATCTCGCCGATCTCCGCCTGCTCCAAGGGCGCAACGAAGAGGCCAGCGAGATCTTGCGTCCTTACGAGGATCGAGTAGAGGCGTGCGGGCCGCTGGCGCGGCTGCATATCGGCAATGGAGAGCTGGACTTGGCTGCCGCCGCGCTCCGTCGGGGGCTCAAGATGCTGCGGGCCGACCGCCTCCGGCAAGGACCCCTGCTTGCCCAATTGGTTGAGGTCGAGCTGACCCGTGACGATCTCGCGGCAGCAGAAGAGGCGGCTGAGCAACTTGCGGCCCTGGCCGCCGGGGCTGACAGCCGGGTGCTCAACGCGGAGGCGGCGCTCGCACGAGGGCGAGTACACGCCGGTCGGGCCGAGCACGAACTGGCCGCCGCCCTCTTCGAGGAGGCCCAGCGACATCTCGAGCGGGAGGAACGGCCGGTGCTCTGCGGCGCCATCCGCTATGAGCTCTCGAGGGCGCTACGAGCGGCAGGAGACCTCCCCGCCGCGATCAGCGAGGCCCGGGCGGCCATGGCCGTGTTCGAGCGCTTGGGGGCTGAGGTTCATATCGACAGGACGGCTGCACTCTTACGCAGCCTCGGTGCCCCGGGCCGTTCGCGTTCCCGAGCAGGCGGCGCGGGTATGGCCACCCTCACTCCCCGCGAGCACGAGGTCCTCAGCTTGGTGCAGCTCGGCTTGACCAACGCCGAGATCGGAAGCCGGCTCTACATCACCGCCAAGACGGCCGAACACCATGTTGGCCGGGTCCTGGTGAAACTCGGCGCCCGCAGCCGGGCCGAAGCCGCCGCCATCGCGTCCGGAGCCGCTCAGGGCAGCTGATCGCGCCCCGATCTAGGGGTGCCGCATGGGTGGACCCCCCGATGCGCCCGTCGTCCCCCCCTGCGATGGTGGAGGAAGAAGCGCCGGAGCAACCCGGCTCAAACGGAGGTCCACCTGATGGAGACCAAGCTCGATGAGATCGCCGACGGGATCTTCCGGCTATCGACGTGGGTGGCCGAAATAGCGCCGCCGGCCGGCTTTACCTTCAATCAGTTCCTCGTGAAAGCCGAACAGCCGTTGTTGTTCCACACCGGTCCGAGAGCCATGTTCCCCCTGGTGTCTGAAGCGGTCGCCCGGGTTGTACCGGTCGAGGGAGTGCGCTGGATCACCTTTGGCCATGTCGAGTCCGACGAGTGCGGCTCGATGAACCAGTGGCTGGCCGCCGCACCCCATGCCGAGGTAGCTCACGGCATGGTGGGATGCATGGTGCAGCTCAACGATCTGGCCGATCGGCCGCCCCGCCCGCTCGGCGATGGCGAGGTGCTTGACCTCGGCGGGAAAAGGATCCGCCACATCGACACGCCCCACGTACCTCACGCATGGGAAGCCCGGGTGCTCTACGAGGAGACCACCGGCACCCTGCTCTGCGGTGACCTGTTCACCCATGTCGGCAATGGACCGGCGCTTACCACCGATGACATCGTGGAGGCGGCCATGGAAGGCGAAGCCATGTTTCGAGCGAGCAGCCTCGCCCCCGATACCGCCATCGTTCTGGACCGCCTGGCCGAACTGGCACCGCAAACTCTGGCCTTGATGCACGGCTCCTCGTTCACGGGCGACAGCGGATCGGCGCTCCGCGACCTGGCCAAGGCGTACGACGAGCGCTATCTGGCCCGAACATAAGGGCCATTACACGGGGTCAGACC
>CAXMLU010000076.1:0-1670 GCA_964194255.1 uncultured bacterium | reverse complement strand
AGACAGCCTGCGCGGCCTGCATCCCGACAACCCCGTCAACCGGCCGCGACTCGGGGGCGTGCTGGCCTGCGGGGCGCCGCCCCCCTGGCCCGCCGCACCAAGACCGTGGCGGCATTGGGGGCAGAGCCGATCCGTGGCCGCCCGTCGCCGATCGCCCAGGTCGTGACGTTGGCTCGCCTGCCGGTGGTGCTTGCCACCGGACTCCGTCTGGCCCTTCAGCCCGGACGGGGCCGTACCGCCGTCCCGGTGCGGGCCACCCTGGCGGCCGCGGCCATCGGGATAGGGGCGATGGCGGCGGCGATGACCTTCGGTGCCAGCCTTGGGCACCTGCTGGCCACACCTGGGCTCTACGGCGTCACGTTCGACGCCCATATCGAGACCAATGGGAACTTCAGCGACATTCGCCCAGTCATCCCCGTGTTGCAGGCCGATCCAACCGTGGAGGCGGTGACGGTCGGATTTACCGGGATTCCGTTGACGGTGGGGAAGGTCAGCTTCGGTGCCCAGGAGACAACCGATGTGCAGGGATCCATTCCCCCGACGGTCGTCGAAGGCCGCCTCCCGGCTGGCCCGGAAGAGATCCTCCTGGGCAGCCGAACCATGCGCGACCTTCATGCCCATATCGGCCAGTCGGTACAGATGTCCCTGCCTGGTGTGACGCAAGCCCTGCCAATGCGAATCGTGGGTCGAGGCGTGCTTCCTCCGATCAGCGACACCGAGCAACTGGGCCTTGGTGCCGTCCTCTCGCCCGAAGTCATCAACGCGTTCGCGGCGCATACGTCGGGATTCACCGTCCCACCGCCCGGCGATGCGTTCGTCCGTTTCCGGCCCGGTCTGGACAAGGCGGCGGCCATCGCCGCTCTGAAGAGCAGACTGTCGACCACGGCCGACGTCAGCGTCCTGGCCCCAACCCAACCGACCGACGTCGTGAACTTCGGCCAGGTGCGGGACCTTCCTCAACTCCTGGCCGGGCTGCTCGGCGTCGTTGCCGCCGTCACCATGGCGTACCTGTTGGTGAGCAGCATCCGCCGCCGCCGGCGCGATCTCGCCATTCTCAAAACGCTGGGGTTGGTGCCCCGGCAGGTGTCGGTCGCGCTGGCGTGGCAGGCGACGACCGTGGTGCTGGTCGCCACCCTGGTCGGGCTGCCGCTCGGGCTGGCGGCGGGACGCTCGGCGTGGGCGGTCGCCGCCGGTCAGGTCGGCGTGGTCGTGCGGCCGACCATCCCGTGGGGTCTGGTCCTTGGCCTCGTACCGCTGGCGTTGCTCATCGCCAACCTGGTGGCGGCCGGACCGGCTCTGGCCGCCGGCCGAATCCGACCGGCGTCCGTGCTGCGCTCCGAGTAAAAAAACCCCACTACCCGAGGCACGATCGGGGGAAGGGCGGGTGCGCCAACGGCCACTGTCATAGCCGTTCCGTATCCTCCTATCCGCAGAGATCCTGAGGTACGTCGAGCGATCGCTGATGAATCGCTGTGCCTCTGCAGCCCCTACAAGCCCACCAGTGGTTTCTCTGTCGCCAATGCCATGGGCCGCAATAAACTCATCTATTCCCTCTCGGTCGGTATGTTGGTCGCCGAGTGCGAGAAGGACAAGGGCGGTACCTGGTCGGGCGCAGTGGAGGCGTTGCGTCAACAGACGCCGCCAGTGTTGGTTTGTCTAGAGCTCTGACC
>CAXMLU010000075.1:0-5237 GCA_964194255.1 uncultured bacterium | reverse complement strand
CTCTGGGACGGTGTATGTCCTCTTCATTGCCCTACCTCTCCCCGGTCCGGGCGACCGCGGCGAAGGCCTCGTCGGTGCGCTCGAGGGCGGCGTCGATGTCATCGTCGGTGTGAGCGGTGGACAGGAACATGTTGTGCCACGGATGCAAGTAGACGCCCCTCTGCAGTGCCTCGTCGGTCCATCGCGATCCGAGCCGTTGGTGTGGGTCGTCATCGAAGAGCACCATCGGCATCTGGGGTGGCCCGGTCTGCCGGATCGAGAAGCCGTGGGCAGCGGACTGCGAGGCCAAACCGGCACGGAGGCGTTCTCCTGCGGCCTTCATGGTCTTGATGCCGTCGCTCCGGTTGAGTTCATTCATGACGGCGATGGCGGCTGCCATCGATACCGAGCCGCACCAGAACGAGCCCGTCGTGAACACCCGAGTGGCCGCGTCGCGGAACCGGTCGGAGCCGAGCACGGCGCCAAGCGCATACCCGTTGGCGATGGCCTTGCTCCATGCCGACAGATCGGGACGTACACCGACGGTCTCCCAGCTGCCGCCGAGGTGCAGCCGGAGGCCGGCCCTCACATCGTCGAGGATGAGGGCGGCGCCGGTGCGGTCACACAAGTTTCGCACGCCGGCGGCAAAGGCCGGATCAGGTAGCTCTTGGTCAACGAGCACGTCGTGTTTGAATGCCGAGACCACGATGCCGGCCAGGTCGTCGCTCGCCTGGTCGGCGGCCGCCTCGACGCTCGCCAGGTCGTTGTAGTTGTAGGTGATGAGATGAGCCCGGTCCTCGGGCGTGACGCCGGCGGGGGTCGGCGTGCACCAGGGGGCGGAGCCGTGATACGCACCGCGAGCGACCAGGACCTTGCGCTTCTGTGTCTCCGCCCTGGCCAGGGTGACGCAGGTGGTAGTGGCGTCGGTGCCGTTCTTCTGGAACATGGCCCAATCCGCGTGCGTCACCATGTCGGTCATGAGCTCCGCCAGCTCTACCACTCGAGCCGACGGACCGGTCATGCAGTCGCCGGCGGCCTGCTGCGCGGCGGCGGCTCGGTCGACGCCGGGATGATGATGCCCGAGCAGGATCGGGCCGAAACTGCACATGAAGTCGATGTACTCGTTGCCATCGCAGTCCCAGAGACGGCAACCCTCCGCCCGCTCAAAGAATTGCGGGTAGCTGGCCGGCAACCGGGCGGTGCTCTGGTGGCCGTACATTCCGCCGGGGATGACGGCCAGAGCACGCGCCTTCAGGTTGCTGTCCACGGTTCGTTTGTAGCTGGTTGTCGACATTCAGGACTCTCCTTTGGTAGGGAAAAGGGGCCGCGCCGAGGCAAGGAACTCTTGGGTGCCGACCAGATCCACGATCCCTGCGTCGGATCCGAGGCCTTGTACGGTGAGCGCCGCGCAGGCATTGCCGAAAAGGGCGGCGTGATCGAGACTTTCACCGCGGAGCCTGGCCATGATGAAGCCGGCCGACCACGAGTCGCCGCATCCCGTTGTGTCCACGACGGGCACGTCGAATGCCGGTTGGAAGCGGGCGCCGTCAGGAGTGACGACGACGCTGCCCGCAGCACCCAGCGTCACGCCCACGCACGGAGTGCCGAGGTCGATCATGGCCCGCGCACCGGCCACAGGATCGGGGCAACCGGTCATACCCTCCAGCTGTTCGGCGTTCGGCAGGAACGCGTCGACGAAGGGGAGGACGGGCGCGATCAGCGGGAGCAACCGGGCGCTGCCGCCCGACAGGACGTCGAGGCTCACAAACGCACCGGCACGGCGAGCCGTGCGCGCCAGCTCCACAACCGGATCGCCGGCCATGAGCGGCATAACCTCGATCCCGCCGAGATGCACTGCGTCGGATCGACGAACGACGTCGAGGTCCACGTCATCGAGAGTCATGGTCGCGTTGGCGCCAGGTACGTGAAACGCCGGGCGGTCTCCGTTCGGGCGGATCGGGAGAATGGTCGCCGACGTTTGCGGCCCGGCGCGGCGAACGAGGGAGGTCGTGTCGACGCCGTGTGCCGAGAGCAGTTGGACGAGGAGATCGCCAAGCGTGTCCGTGCCGATCACACCAATGGCGCTCACCGAGGCGCCGAGCTTGGCCAGATCCACGCTCGTCCCGGCCGCCGTCCCGGCCGCAGTGACGCGAATCTCCTCGATTATCCGGCCGCCCTGGCCGGGCGGGATGTCAGTAACCGGTCGACCCAGGATGTCCACGATATGGACGCCGATGCTCGCCACCGTTGGTGCAATAGCGGTCATCTGCCCTCCTCAGGCCGGCAGGGCCCGTCGGCCCTTGGCACTGGCCCAGCGATCCAGCACCGCATCGAGCATGGCCACTTGGCGAGTAGGCGTAGCCCGGGCCGGATACATGACGGCCTGGAGGCTGAGGCCGTCGATCAGGACAACGAGCTCGTGCGTGAGCTCCTCGTCGTCGGCTCCCGGCCGGAGCTCGCCCCGCTCGGCTGCGGCCTGAATGAGGCCATAGAGCGTGTCCCACAGGCGCTCGAACTCGTCATGCTGAATATCCACGAGTACCGGGCTCCCGAGGGCCTGACCCCAGAAGTTCACTTCGATCCGGGCCTCGAGGATGCGCTGATCGTCAAGAGGGAGCGCCTCCAACATCACGGTCCGCAGCGCCACCAATCCAACCTGACACTGGGCGGCCTCGCGCATCCTGCGACCGACCGTGCGGTGCGACCGGCGCAACCCGGACGCCATGATGTCCTCCTTGTCGGAGAAGTAGTGCGCCAGGACGCCATTCGACAAGCCGGCCTCCTTGGCGATCTCACGTGTTGTGGCGCTAACCACACCCTGGCGGCCGATCACGCGATACACGGCGTCGAGTATCTCGTCACGCCGAGCGTCCCTATCGACGATCTTCGGCATCCCGCTCTCGTGTCCCCCTGATGAACTTGCCACAGTCCTGTTGTAGGTCGGGCGCCCGACTATATAGGATCAGCCTCGGTCAATCGACAAGCCACGGGGGGATCCATGCCACGTCATCGTCACCGCTCGGTGTTCGCTACGGCCGGAGTCGCACTCGGGCTCCTGGCCGCCGCCTGCTCCAGCTCGACCACCAGCACCAAGGCCTCCAACACAACGGTCCCGAAGGCGAGTGGATCGACGACGGCACCAACGAAGGCCAGCAAGCCGCTCGTCATCGACCGGGACATGGACCTCAACTCGCTCGATCCCGGCCGGGCGTACTGCGACACCTGCCAGATCTTTCTGACGGCGGTGTACGAGACCCTCATTGGGCTCAATCCGAAGGACAACAAGACCTTCATTCCTCGACTGGCCACATCATGGTCGGGCAATGACGCCCAGACCCAGTTCACCTTCCATCTCAACCCGGCGGCCAAGTTCGCGGACGGCAGCCAGGTGACCTCGGCCGATGTCAAGTTCTCGTGGTCCCGGCTGGCCAACATCAAAGGGTCCGCGTCATATCTGGCCACCCTGATCACGAGCATCGACACGCCCGATCCGGCGACGGTGGTGGCCAACTTCAAGCAGCCGAATTCCGCCTTCCTGGCCCAGGTCAACGCCTCGTACATGGGCATCACCAACAGCGCTCTGGCTACTAAGAATGGCGCTCTATCTGCGGTCGGCGCCGACTCCACGGACAAATCCGAGCCGTGGTTCCTGGCCAACTCGGCAGGGAGCGGGCCGTTCACACTGGAGAGCTACAAGAGCGGAAGCGAGTTGAGGCTGAAGCGCAACGACAACTACTGGGGCAAGAAGGCCGTTTTCCCCGAGGTCATCCTGCGCCAGGTTAAAGACGCCTCCACCCAGCGCCAGGATCTGGAGTCAGGTGCGGCCGACATCTCCATGCAGATCAGCAACGACGTGGCTAAGGACATGAAGGGCGGCAAAGTCACCGTCACCAAGGTTCCCTCCTTCAACTTTGTGTACCTGGCGTTGAGTCCGGGCGCCAAGGACAGCAAAGGGCTTCTGACCCAGCCGGTCCGCCAGGCGATCCGCCTCGCTCTCGACTACGACGGCATCGTCGACGTGACCGTGGGTGGGTCCGGGCACAAGCAAGCGGCACCCATACCCAACGGGTTCCTCGGGACCAGTGGTCTGACCCTGCCGGTGCGCGACGTCGCGACCGCCAAGCAGAAGCTGGCCGCCGCCGGCCACCCGACGGGCTTCACGTTGTCGGCGACCTATCCGACCATCAATGTGTACGGCGTAGACGTGGCCACGCTCATGCAGAAGGTGCAGACCGACCTCAAGGATGTGGGCATCAACGTCCAGCTCAACCCGGTGGAGCTGAGCGTTTGGGCTGACAAGATCGGGAAGGATGGCATACCGCTGACCGCGCTGTACTTCGCACCAGATCACACCGACACGAGCCAGTACATCCAGTACTTCGCCATGGTGCCCAACAGCCAATGGAGCACCTGGACCGGCGTGGCGAAGCCCACCCTCGACCAGAGCCAGAGCGACCTGCTGACCCAGGCCTTCGCGGCCAAGGATGTGGCCGGCCGGGGCGACATCTACAAGCAGCTTGGCCAGAAAATGATCGACGACGCCTACATCCTCCCCGTCGTCAATCCCGACCTGTTCCTCGCCTACCAGTCCAATATCACCGGCATGGCTTACAGCGCGTGCTGCAACCTGGAGCTCGGCAGTCTCGGCCTCAAGTGAGCCGGGCGCCCAGGATCTAGAGGGCGCCCATGTGGTCCTACATCGCCAGGCGGGTCGCCGTCATGCCCTTGCTGCTCCTCGGGGTAGTGACGGCCGCGTTCATCATCTCCCGTACGATCCCGGCCAACCCGCTCGTCACCCTCGTGGGCGAGCGGGGGCTGGGAAACCCTGAAGTGGTGAAGGCGGCCAAGGCCCGATGGGGACTCGACAAAGCGGTCCCCGAGCAGTACGTCCTCTATGTGAGAAACCTGGCACGCGGTGACATGGGTGTCTCCTTTCACACCCGCAACACTGTGCGCAAAGACCTGACCGACCGGTTTCCGGCCACGATCGAGCTCACGCTCACGGCCATGCTGATCGGCGTCAGTGGCGGCCTCGGGCTTGGGGTCATTGCCGCCCGGCGGCAGAACAAGGCGGCCGACCACGTCGCCCGGTTCTTCGCCCTCGTCGGGTCTTCCCTGCCCGTGTTCTGGGCCGGCCTGGTCCTGCTCTTCATCCTTTATGCTCGGCTGAGCTGGCTGCCTGGACCGGGACGCTTGGACTCACGCACGATTCCGCCAGTCCACTACACGGGCCTCTACACCGTGGATGCCCTGATCAG
>CAXMLU010000074.1:0-4192 GCA_964194255.1 uncultured bacterium | reverse complement strand
GACGTAGAACGGCATGCTCATCGGTGCTGACCGGCTTCCGTCTTGCGCTGGATCAACGCCGCGAAGCGTTCGGCCACTTCAGTCTCCGCCACCTTTTCGAAGCCGGCCGAGGTGATGGTGGCGACCGTCGGGTAGATGCCTCGGACCGCATCCGGACCGCCGGTGGCGGAGTCTTCGTCCGCCGCTTCGTACAGGCCTTGAATGGCGAGTTCGATGGTTGATTCCCGATCCATGTCTTCCCGCCAGCCGAGCTTGATGGTGGTGCGGGCGTCGCGCCCTCCGGAGCCGTCGGCGTTGAAGTCGTTCTCTTCGTATCTTCCACCCGTCGGGTCGTAGCTGAAGATGCGCCCACGGCGACGGCGAACGTCGTAGCCGGCAAACAGCGGTACGACCACAAAGCCTTGCATGGCCATCGGCAGGTGTTGACGGACCATCTGGGACAGCTGGTTGGCCTTGCCCTCCAAAGAAAGGACCTGACCCTCAACCTTCTCGTAGTGCTCCAGCTGAAGCTGGAACAGGTGAATGAGCTCAAGACCGAAGCCGGCCGAACCGGCGATGGCGATGCCACTGAAACGGTCGGCTGCGTGCACCTTCTCGACCGCCCGCTGGGCGATGGACGATCCGGCCGTCGCCCGGCGGTCACCGGCCATCACCACCCCATCGACGTACCGCACGGCCACGATGGTCGTGGCGTGGACATCGACGAAGCTGTTGTCGCCGGTAACGGTCGGACCGAGAGGGTCGTGGCCGACCCGGCGGAGCAGGTCGACGAAACTTGGTCCGGGACCGTCGTCAGGGGAAAAGATGGGCAGATTCATGAGGAGGGTGACGCTACCGCCCCTGGCGACTCGCCGAATCGACTGCGCTCACTCGCCGCCTTTTTGCACATAGGCCCGGACGAACTCCTCGGCGTTCTCTTCCAGCACCTCGTCGATCTCGTCGAGCAGGTCGTCCAGTTCAGCCTTGATCTTCTCGCCCTGCTTGGCTCCGGCTGGCGCTTCCTCGACGACCTCATCCTCAGTGCGGGTGGTTGTTGGCTTCTTGATCTGTTCTCGTTCTGGCATCGGTAGTACGCCTCCTCAGGATCCCAACCGTTCCAAAAGCTCGGCCGGGCTGGCACAGCCTTCAAACAAGGTATCGACATGTGCAGCGGTACCTCTAAGCGGCTCCATCATCGGGACCCTCCTCAACGGGTCCGTACCCAGGTCGAAAACGATGGAGTCCCAGTTGGCAGCCGCAATTGATGACCCCCACCTTTTCAGACACTGGCCCCGGAAATAGGCGCGGGTGTCCGGCGGCGGCTCGGTCATGGCCTCGTCAATCTCACTGTCCGTGAACAACCGCTCCATGCCGACCCGGTCGTACAACGACTTCCCCGGTCTCACGTCGTGGTACTGCAGATCCAGCGCGGCCAGCTTCGGATCCCGCCAGGACAGCCCGTGGCGCTCCCGGTAGCCGTCGATGAGCCGGTACTTCGCCACCCAATCGAGCTGGTGGGCAAGGGTCATGAAGTCGGTCTCGAGTGCGCTGAGCACTCCTTCCCAGCGCCGCAGGAGGTCCTTGCCGATCTCCTCGCCGCCCACCGATTCCAGGCCGCGGTCCGCCGCGTACTTCTTGGCCAGGTCGAGGTACTCCCACTGCATCTCCAACGCCGTCAGGGTGGTGCCGTCGGCCAACTCGAGCGGAAGCGACAGCTTGAGGTCGTAGGAGACCCGGCGCATCGCTGACACAGCGGCGTGGAGGCTGAAGTCTCGCTCCCCCAGCCAGTCGTCCTCGATCATCGACAAAACGAGGGAGGTGATCCCCACCTTGAGGTAGGTCGCCACTTCGGACAGGTTGGCGTCGCCGACGATGACGTGCAGCCTTCGGTACTTCTGGGCGTCACAGTGAGGTTCGTCGCGCGTATTGACGATCGGGCGCTTCAGCGTGGTCTCGAGCCCGACCTCCTCCTCGAAGAAGTCGGCGCGCTGCGTGAGCTGGAACGTGATCTCCTGACCACCCGTCGATCCCGCCTCCGATCCGACCTTCCCTGCACCCGTGTAGATCTGGCGGGTGACGAAATGCGGCATGACCTGCGCCACGATCCGGCCGAACGGAACGGCTCGGTCCATCAAATAGTTCTCGTGGGTGCCGTAGGAGTTGCCCTTGCCGTCGGAGTTGTTCTTCAGGATGACGATCCCCTGCCCGGTGGGCAGCGAGCGGGCGGCGGCCTCGATGGAGCGGGCCAGGATGCGCTCCCCGGCCTTGTCGTAGAGGGTCACCTGCCGGGCGTTCGCGCACTCTGGCGTCGAGAACTCGGGATGCGCGTGGTCGACGTAGTAGCGCGCCCCGTTGGTCAGCACGGCGTTCACCAGGTGGGTTTCCACCTCCGGCGGCATGGCCCCCTCGCGGGCAAAGCCACGCGCGTCGTTCCCGGGCGTTTCATCTTCGAAATCCCATCCGACTCGGCGGGCCAGATCGGCGACGTAGGCGTTGATAAGCACGGATGAGGCGGCGATCGGATTGGGCTCGCCCGCGCCGCGCAGGAGGATCCCGTACTCCGTCTCGAGGCCGCAGACCTTGACGATGGCCACGGGTGCGACCCTAGCCCGACCCTAGCGCCATCGCAGACCCCTTCTAGAGGTACTGCCCGGTGCCAACCCGCTCGATGCTGCGGCCGCCGGCCGTGTCGGGACCGTGGGCCAGCAAGGTGCGGACGTAAACGATCCGCTCGCCCTTCTTGCCGGAGATCTTGGCCCAGTCGTCCGGGTTGGTGGTGTTCGGCAGATCCTCGTGCTCCTTGTACTCCTGCTTGATCGACTCGAGCATGTCTGAGGTGCGGATGCCGCGGCCTTCACCGGCGATCGTCCGCTTGATGGCGAGCTTCTTGGCCCGGCGAACGATGTTCTCGATCATGGCGCCGGAGGAGAAGTCCTTGAAGTACATGATCTCCTTGTCGCCGTTCTGGTACGTGACCTCGAGGAACCGGTTGGCGTCGTCGTCGCGGTACATCTCGACCACGGTCTTGTCGAGCATCGCTTCGACCGCCTTGGCGCGGTCACCTCCGCCCAGCTTCTGGACCTCGTCCTCGTCGAGGGGAAGGTCGGCGGTCAGGTATCGAGAGAAGATCTGCTTGGCCGCCCGCTCGTCGGGCCGCTCGATCTTGATCTTCACGTCCAAGCGGCCAGGGCGAAGGATGGCGGGATCGATCAGGTCCTCGCGGTTGGACGCCCCGATGACGATGACATTCTTCAGGGTCTCGACGCCGTCGATCTCGGCCAGCAGCTGCGGCACGATGGTCGACTCCATGTCCGACGAGATGCCGGTGCCGCGCGTGCGGAACAGCGAGTCCATCTCGTCGAAGAACACGATGACCGGAACGCCCTCCTCCGACTTCTCCCTCGCTCGCTGGAAGACGAGGCGGATCTGGCGTTCGGTCTCGCCGACGTACTTGTTGAGAAGCTCGGGACCCTTGATGTTCAAGAAGTAGCTGCGCGCGTTCTTGTCGCCGGAGATCTCGCCCACCTTCTTGGCCAACGAGTTGGCGACCGCTTTGGCGATCAGCGTCTTGCCGCAACCGGGGGGCCCGTACAACAGGATGCCTTTCGGCGCCGGCAGCTTGTGCTCGATGAAGAGCTCCCGATGAAGGAAGGGCAGCTCGACGGCATCGGTGATGGCTTCGATCTGGGCATCCAGGCCACCGACGTCTTCGTAGGAGATGTCCGGCACCTCTTCGAGGACGAGCTCCTCGACTTCAGGTCGCGGTAGCTTCTCGAGCAGCAACCCGGTGCGCGCGTCCATGAGGATGGTGTCGCCGGCCCGCAGCTTGATGCCCTGAAGGGTGGCGGCCAGTTCGACCACCCGCTCCTCGTCGGCCCGGCCCACGATCAGCGCCCGCTCGCCGTCGTCGAGCAGCTCCTTCAGGGTGACGACCTCGCCCGAGAGTTCCGTCGAGCGGGCCAGCACCACGTTGAGCGACTCGTTGAGGACGACCTCCTGGCCCTTGACCAGCTTGATCTCCTCCAGCTCGGGATGCAGGGCCACCCGCATCTTGCGGCCGCCGGAAAAGACGTCGACCGTGCCGTCGTCGTTCTGGCCGAGGAAGGTGCCGTAGGCGGACGGAGGCTGGGTGAGCTTGTCGACCTCCTCCCGCAGGGCGGCGATGTGCTCTCGCGCCTCGCGCAGGGTGTAGGTCAGCTTCTCGTTCTGGGAG
>CAXMLU010000073.1:0-1944 GCA_964194255.1 uncultured bacterium | reverse complement strand
GTCACGGCACACTCGACGGCTCGGCGGGTGCAGGCCATCTCGCCTGTCGGTCGGCGTCGGGCGGGTCGGGCGATCCCAGTGATTCGCACGGGACAAGCCTCGGATCGGGGCGCCCTGCCCGTGCTACTTATCCGGCAATCCGGATCGAGCGCGGACTGCCCGATTCCGTCCGACAATGTCTGCGGTTGGTCGGGTAGATCGATCTCGGTTTGTGCGGTTTCAGTCGCCCGGTTCCGTCGTGGTGTCGTATTGCGGTGGGTTCCCGTCGGCTGCCTGTTGGTACGGGGTGACGGAGCCGCGGCCCATGATGAGTTGGGCGACGACGGCGGCGAGGAGTGCAGGGACGATGAAGCCCGGTCGGCCAGTTGCTTCGGCGACGAACATGACGCCAGCGAGCGGGACGCGGTAGCCCGCGCCGAGGAAGGCGGCGACCCCAACGACGGTGAACAGGGATGTGTCGAGCGCGTTGAACGTGCCTCCGACCATTCGCCCGGCGAGCGCGCCCGCCACGACGAGCGGGACGAACAGTCCTCCGACGCCTCCCCCGGCAACGGCGGTTGAGGTCGCGAGGCAGCGGAGGGCAAGGATCGCGGCGACGACCCAGACGCTATGGGCAGGGCTGAGCGCCCAGTGGATGGTGTCATAACCCGGGCCGGTGGTGAGGTTCTGCCCGGCGAGCAGTCGGGCGATGAAGAACATGGCAGCGAGGGCAACGCCTGCGGCAGGGACGCGTACCCAGACCGGCACGATCTCGGTGAGCCGCTTCGCGGTACGCAGCGACCACGCGAACAGGTGCGCGCCGAGCCCGGCGAGGATCCCGAGCGCGATCGCGGCGGCGAGATCCTTGAACGAGATCGGCGGGGTGCCGGTGACGCTCAGGAGGGGCGTGGTTCCGTGGATGGCGACGAACGCGAGGTAGCTGCTGGCCGACGCGACGAGGGCGGGACCGAGCATGTGCCGCGCGAGGTCGTCGTGGTAGGGGACTTCCAGAGCGAACACCGCGCCGGTGGCCGGTGCCTTGAAGATGGCGGCGACCCCGGCCGCGGCGCCAGCGACGAGTAGCACTCTTCGGTGCGGCGCGGAGAACAGCCGCGGGTATCGGTTCTGGAGCGTGTCGCCGAGGGTCGCTCCCAGGTAGAGGGACGGGCCTTCCAGGCCCATGGGCACGCCGCTGCCGAGGGTGGCGATCCCCGCGACCATTCGCGCGAGCAGGGGTCGGAGTGGGAGTCGGTAGGTCGGGTCGTGGAAGGCGTGAAGGTACTCGTCGGCGGTGGCGGGCGAGGCCGATGGCCCCACCCAGCGCAGGGCGACCGCGGCGACGCTCAGCCCGACGAACGGTCCCACCGCGATCGCCCACAGCGGAAGGCGATTGAGCTGTTCGAGGCTGCGGGTGACGGCGCCGTCGAAAGCGGCGACACCGAGGCCGGTTGCGACGCCGACGATGGCTGCCAGGAGGACGACTTCGCGTGATCGTCGAGCGAGTTCACGCCACTGGTGCGCGACCCAGCGCACCCTGACGCGCCGGAATGACGGACTCGACCGTTGGGCGTTATCCGGTGTCACTGGGTCCACCCCAGCCTCCATGCGTCGTCGGGAAGCTCTGCGGCGGCATGAGCGAAGATCGTGAAGGCGTCGGCGAGCGCCGCCCGCTGCCCGGGGTCAAGGCGGGCCAATATCCTCGCGATTTCCCGTCGTCGGCGGTCGGTCACCGTACGGATCAATGTCTCGGCGGCAGGCGTCAGCGTGACGAGCACCTCACGGCGGCTCTCAGCCGAGGCCGTACGGTCGACGAGTCCCTTGGCGACCAGTCGGTCACACAAGCGGGTCGCGGTGGACTGATGAACGCCGAGTTCTTCAGCCAGCGTCCCGACATTCAAGTCGCCCCGCGAGGCGAGCAGTACCAGAGCCCGGTACTGCACCAACGTGATCGTGTCCTCCGTCGGC
>CAXMLU010000072.1:0-10623 GCA_964194255.1 uncultured bacterium | reverse complement strand
GCGCACAACATCATCAACATGACGTCGATCCCCGACGAGTTGGACCTCGCCGGGGCGGGCCTGGTGTACCAGGAGATGGATCCGTTCTCGGTGGCGATCTTCGCGGATGGCCGCCGGGTCCGCTTCCACCGCTCCATCGACGCCACCGTCGACTCGATCGCCGCGACCGACCCCGCCGAAGCGACCGCCTACCGGAAGTTCCTCTCCGACGCCGACCCGATCATCACCACGATCATGCCGGCCATCCGCGGTGAGATGAGCCTGCGCGAGGTCCCGACCCGGCTCTGGGCCCTCGCCCGGGCGTTGCGGGCCGGGCCGATGCACCAAGCCCGTGACCTTTTCTCCCCGTACGACACGTTGTTGCGCCGCCGCTTGCCGTCCGACCTCTCGCGGGGCCCGATCTCGGCGTTCGCCGCCCACGCCGGCGTCGGACCGACCGTGCCCGGCGGGGCCCTCTACGCCTACTGGCAGCTCGCGTATCACCGCTACGGCCAATGGCACGCGAAAGGCGGCGCCCAGGCCCTCACCGACGCGCTCATGACCCGCGCCGCCGCCCTGGGCGTCGAGGTTCGCTGCTCGGCCCCCGTCACCGCCATCGAGCACCGCAACAACCAAGTGACCGGTGTCGTGATCGCAGACGGCGAGCGGCTCTCGGCCACCGCCGTCATCTCCGCCATCCACCCCAAGACCAGCCTCTTGCGGCTCCCCTCCCCCGCGCTGTCCGGCCCGGTTCTCACCGACCTCGCCGCCGCCCGCCAATCCAACGTTGTCCAGGCCCTGGTCCATGTGGCCACCGACCGCCTCCCCGCCTACGCCGACGCGCAACCGGCGGACTGGACCGGTCTGCAGAGCTACGTCGACCGCCTCGACGACCTCTCCCACGCCTGGACCGCCGCAGAAGCCGGGATCCTGCCTAAGCCCGCCCCGCTCTACGCGTTCAGCACCTCCGCCCTCGACGACACCCTTGCCCCCGCCGGGCACCACACGATCTACCTGGCCTGCCCGGCCGCCCCCGCACGCGTCGAGGGTGGGTGGCCCGCAGCCACCCAACATTTCGTCGACGACGCCATCGCCACCGTCGAATCACGGGCCCCCGGGTTCACCTCGAGCATCGTCGGCGTGGCGCCGTTCACCCCCGACCTCATGGAATCCGAGGAAGGCTGGCCCGGCGCGCACCCCATGCATCTCGACATCGCCCTCGACCAGCTCGGCCCGTTCCGGCCCACGCGCGCTCTCGCCGACCATCGCACCCCCATCGCCGGCCTCTACCTTTCCGGCGCCGGCACCAGCCCCGCCGGGGGGATCGCCGGCACCCCTGGCAAGCTCGCCGCCAAAGCCGTCATCAAAGACGGATCCAAACACCGATGACCGGTCGCCGCCAGACAACGCGCCAAGGAGACCAATGAACACACGCTCGGACCGCAACGCCCGGCGAGTCACGCTCGCCCTCCTCGCCGGTGGGGCCGTCCTCGCCGGGTGCGCAACCAACACCAGCGGCACCAAGACCACTATCCGCTTCGAACGCCACATGGATTTTCTTCTCGCGCGAGACCAAACAGCCCGCGGTGATCGACCCGCAGATGTTCACTCACACAGCCGGGGCCCCGGCTGGCAACGGACCCCAGGGCATCGCCCACACCGCCGACTTCGCACCCGTACGCGAAGACGCGCCGCCGCCCACCACCCCGCTCTACGGGCCTGACGGGACAGACCTCCACGTCACCCTCGGCGCCTGGGAAGCTGCCACCGGGACCGTGACGCTGAACTGCCACGCCGGGAAAGACACGGCCAAAGCCGCCCTCGACCACCTCATCCCTTCCGCGGTCTACAGCCTCTTCATCGTCCATCTCGACGCCACCACGAATGCCAGCCGCTTCACCCCGCTCGGCGGCACCAACACCGGTATCGCTGCAACCAACGGCCACCTCCGACTGACCTCGTCCGTAAGCACCTGCCTCGACCCTCGCGAGGCCGTCCTGGCGGTGTGGCACAGCGACGGCACCGCCCACGGCGCCTCCCCCGGGACGCTCGGCGTCACTCAACACAACGCGCTCATCGCCGCCGTGCCCGCCCGTCACTGATGTTTTCTTCCCGGGCTGCATCCTTTCGGCCTCCCAGCGCGTCCAACTGAGCGTGCCGATCACCGATGACGAGCTCGAACTCGTCGTGCGGGCCCGCCGTGGGGAGCGGGACAGCTTCGCGATCCTGATCCGACATCACAGCCCGAGACTGCTGCGTCTCGCCGAGCGCATGCTCGGTGACCGCGACGCGGCCGAGGACGCAGTCCAAGACGGCGTGATGTCCGCATGGCGCCGTCTTGGCGAGTTCCGCGGCGACGCCTCCTTCGGCACATGGCTACACACCATCATCACCCGCGCATCCTGAACGCCCGCCCGCCGAGGCGTGGCTAACCGAGCTGCTCGCCAGCCTCACCGCAGTTCCCGAACATCCAACCCGCGCCCAAGGAGACAACGAATGGGATTCATAACGTTCATGGCCAGCCCCACCGGACGGATCGTGCGCATCGTCGCCGGTCTCGCCCTCATCGCCGTCGGGATCATCCTCGGGGGCGGTTGGCTCGCCCTGGTCGTCGTCGGGCTCGTCCCTCTCGCCGCAGGCGCATTCGACCTTTGCATCTTCGCCCCGCTCTTCCACCTTCCCTTCGTGGGAACCAAGATCCGCTCCTCGATCACCACCCGGTGATCGCCTCCACCACTACCCTCGGTGGGCCGGCCGCCCTCGCTGTTGCAGAAACGTTCAATGAGATGGCCGACCGCCTCGATGAGCTCGCAAGTCGCAGCGCCGATTCGTCGTCGATGCCAGTCATCAGTTGCGAACACCTTTGACAGCCCTGCGGCTCCGGCTCGAGAACCTCGACGCCGGCAACCCCGCCACCGTCGACATCACGCGTGACGCCGCCCTCGAAGAAACCGTGCGGCTGAGCCGGATCGTCGACGGCCTGCGTCGCTGGCGCGCGCGGAAGGGCGCCGTCCGGAGCGGCGCCGGGTCGACGTCTCCGCCGTGCTCGCCGATCGCCGCGAGGCCTGGGCCCCATTGGCCGCCGAGCAGGGAATCGAGCTGCACATGCCCGACCAGACCTCGATGCGTCTCACCGCGCTGCTGGTCCCCGGCCACCTCGAACAAATACTCGACCACTGGTCGACAACGCCCTCGCGCCAGCAGGCCTGGCGACCGCGTCGAGCTACAGGCGACCGCATCTGGCTCGAACATCGAGATTCATGTGATCGACGAAGGCAGGGGGATGACCGACGAAGAACGCTCCCGCGCCTTCGACCCTTTTGGCAGAGTCCCACGGGCAGCGCGAAGGGCAGCACTGGGTTGGGCCTCGCGGTTGCTGACCAGCTTGCACGCGCGAGCCGCGGCACCATCACGATCACGAAGTCCGACGACGCCGGCATCGACGTGGTCGCTCGCTTTCCAGCCGCGCCCCCGACCTGAGGCGCTCGGTGCGGTCGAAGTTCGACTGATCGGGTCCGAAGGACACGACAGAACGACCGGGTCGTGCCCTCGACCGGTCCCGGACTGCGATCTTCGGGGGTTGCCGTCCTGATCACCGGCCGCCTGACCTGCAGCGACGCTCCCGGATCTACCGACATCTCTACCGGAACTCGATCCGGGAGGTGTCCATGAAGGGCTACGTCGTCCAACGCGACAGTCGCTCCTCCGCGCACGACTTGCGCCATACGCCTGCCACCTTGCTGCAACTGAGCACTGTTGCATTTGTTGCATCATTCGACAGGATGGAATACCACGGCGGCGTGCCGGGCACAGTGACGGCGCCCTGCTGTCGGGATCGGTCGGCGGAAAGAGCCTGCTGATCACTTCGGGTGTGTAGTGCCGGCCGTGGTCGGAGTTCGCATCCTGGCGCCCGCGCCCGAATCACACCTCGCCGGGCGGACGCGCCGCCGCCCGGCCATCGTGATCCCGGCGGGCGCCGTCATCGGCTTGTTCACCGGCATGCTGGCCGACGGGGGCGGGTTCCTGCTCGTCCCGCCTGAGGGCTTGCACCGCGGTCGCTTCCATGCCCGAAACGCGCGTTGGCCGCGCTGGGGAGTTGGCGGAACCGAGGCGCCCTACCTGGATCGGGACTCCCAGCCAAGACGATCAGCATGCCGCAATCATCGCCGCCGCCTCGTTCGGGGCTGCGGCCACCTCATCGTCATGGAGGGGCTGCGATGAACGCCCCCGACGTCAGACGCGGACCTCGTAGTACAGGTTGGCGGGCTCATCGAAGTCGTGGATGTGGAACTGGCTGAACCCGGCGTCGGTGCACAGCTGCGCGAGCAGCTCGGGGTGCAGGCCAAGGGTCCCGAGCCCGGCACCGTCGGGCTCGGAGAGCGCGGAGGACATGCAGCTGGCGATGGAGAATCCGTACATCATGGCGGCCATGGGGTTGGCCAGGTTGTCCTTTGCCCGTGGCGCGCAACGGATGTCTTTGATCAGCCAGGTGCCGTCGGGGCCGATCGAGCGGCGTATTGCGGTGATCGTCTGGGCCGGTCTGGTCATGTCGTGAAGGCAGTCGAGAGTCAACACGAGATCGAAGGTCGGCTCCGCCGGGAGGTCGTCGGCGCCGGCGAGGTGCAGGGTCACGTTCTCCAGTTGAGCCTCGTCGACGAGTTGTCGGGCCCGGTCGATGGCGTGGCGGGAGATGTCGTAGCCGTGGATGTATGAGCGCGGGAACCTCTCCGCCAAAGCGACGACGGCGACGCCGGCGCCGCAGCCGACGTCGGCAACCACGCCACCGGCGTCGAGCTTCGCTTCCACCCCGCCGAGCGTGGGCAGGATGCGAGGCACGAGCGCGAGGCGGGTCCAGGGTCCGAGCATGCGTTCGGTGCGGTGTGCACCCGCCGGGCCCTGGCGGTCATACGGCAGGCCGAGGCCGGTGCGGAAGGCGTCGGCGAGGTCGTCGACGAAGTCGGGCGCGGGTGGGGCGCCGAAGGCTCCAGCGGCGAAGAAGAGCGAGTCATGCTCGTCGGCGAGCACGGCCGCTGCCGCGTCGGAGAGCTCGAAGCGGTCATCGTCATGCCAGGTCAAGAGGCCGGCGGCGCCTTGGCCGCGGAGCCACTCGAGGACCCACCGCTCCTGCAGGTCGGTTCGTTCGGCCAGTTCATCTGCGTCGAGGGCGCCGGCGCCTCGCATGGCCCGGTAGAGCCCGAGCCGGTCGCCGAGGTTGATGAGGAGCGACACCATCTCGCCTTGCTTGTAGCTCCACACCCGGAAGGCGAAAAGCCCGATCTCCTCGGGGCTTGGCGGACTGAGTTCGTCGTTCACGTCAGTCGACGCTACGCCGAAGCGAGCCTGGCCCGCCCATGGGCCCGTTGGGCGAGTTGTGAGCGTCAGCGGAGGGCATCGTCGAGGAAGCGGTCGAGTTCGGCGTCGTCGATCGCGATGTGGAGATGCTCGCCTTGGCGTTCGATGTCGAGGGTGGGGCAGAAGAAAGAGTCGCCGCCGACGAAGAACTGTGGGGAGCCGGTGACGCCGCGCCGGCGACCCTCAGCCCAGTCGGTGTCGATGGCGGCGCGGGCCGAAGCCTGGTCAGGGACGGCGACGCCGTGCTGGGCAGCGATGCCGGCGAGCACGTGCGGCTCGGCGATCGCCTCTCCCCGTTCGAACAGGGCGTCGCGGATAGCCAGGTTGAATGCCTCGCCTACCTCGATTCCGTGCTGGTAGGCGAGGGTGGCGGCGCCCAGGATCGAGATGGTGGTCGTGGGGAACGCCTCGGGGTCGAACCCGCCGAAGAGGTCGCTGGCGACCTGGGCGCGAAGGTCGGCGATCTCGTCGGCGACCTTGTCGGCCCCGAGCGGCTCGTCGTTGGCCAGCTCCAGCGGCCAAGCACGTACACGGAGCCGCACATGTCGCGCTCCGGCCAGCTTCCGCCGCTCGGTGAACCGGCGGAGGCTGTAGTGGGCGAAGGGGCAGGACACGTCGGCGAAGACGTCGACGACGCGCCCTGGTTGGTCGTGCGCGGCCACGGGGATGGACTCGAGGAGGGCGCGGCCGGCACTCGGTTGGGTTTTCCCGCACGCTGGACAGGGCGTCACGTCGGCCATCTCGTGCTCCCGAGCGCGTCGAGGTTGATGGGCGCCATGTGGGCGTAGTAGCGGGGATAGGCGGTGAGCCCGCTCACGAGCCGCTCGACGAAGACGTCCTCGTCGTCGAGCGTCAGAGCCAGATTCGATCGGCGCTCCTGGTCGATGGTGCTGGCATCGGAGCCGCTCGACGACGCCGAGGAGCAGAAGCTGCCGAGCCCGTGGGTCGGATGCACCGCCACGTCGCCCGGCAGCTCCTCGGCCAGACGCCGGACCGAGTGGAACTGGGCCCGGGTCAGCGACTCGGTGGCCTGGGCGCTGATGAAGTCAGTGCGGCCGACGGTTCCGTACAGCATCGACCCACCGGTGAAGGCGGCCACCGGCTGGCCGCCTTCGAGTACGACGTAGGAGAGATGCGTCGGGGTGTCCACCGCCCGCACGACCAACTCGCCGACGGTGAACTCGCCGCCGTCTCGGGCGCCGGTGCGTTCGTAGGCCACGTCGTCCGCCGCGGCCACCACGTAGGTGGCGCCGGCGCGGCGGGCCAGCCTGAGTCCGCCGGTCACGTAGTCGTTGTACACGTGCGTCTCGAAGACGTGGGTCAGGCGCAGGCCCCGCTGATCGAGCAACGACTCGACGCGGTCGATATCGCGCTGCGGATCGATGACTGCGGCGACGACGCCATCGGCGAGAACGTAGCTGCGGTCGCCCAGCGACGGTGTCTCTATCGTGAGGATCTCCATCCGTCGCCCTCAGGCCACCGCGCCGGGCGAACCGTCGTCGCGCAGGACCGGCAGACCGGCCGCCGCCCACGACGCCATGCCCCCGGCGACGTTTCGAACATCGATGCCCGCCTCGGCGAGGGTCTTCGCGGCTCGGGCCGACCGGTTGCCGGTCCGGCACACGGCCAGCACCTGCTGACCGTCAAAGCGGCCGGCCGCGTCGGCCAGATGCCCGAGCGCAACGTGCACGGCCGCCGAGGCGTGGCCGGCCGCCCACTCGTCGTCTTCGCGGACATCAAGCAGCACCGCGCCGCCCTGCTGCAGCCTCAACGCCTCCGCTGGGGTGACATCGTCAATCTTGTGGCGTCCGAACAACTCCAGGCCTCCTCCGGTTGCCTTGTTCAATGCTCTACCCGGTAGGGTATATTCCCCCGGTCGGACCGCCGCCCGGAGGGATCAGGGCGAAAGGCGGAATACCCCTCCCGGTATCACTGGTTGAGAGAGGACACCTATGAACCTTCCCGAGCAAACCATCGACGATCTCCTCAAACGGCTCCGACGCATCGAGGGCCAGGTCCGCGGCATCCAACAGATGCTGGCCGACGGCCGCGAATGCCGCGACGTCGTGACCCAGATCTCCGCCGCCAGCAACGCGCTCGACCAGGCCGGGTTCAAGTTGGTCGCGTCAGGCCTCACGTACTGCCTGAACCACCCCGAGCAGGCCGCCGAAGAGGGCTACGACATCGACGACGTCCAGAAGATGTTCATGAAACTGGCCTAAAGCCGTTCCGTGGACATGCCACCGCCAACCCCGCAGATCGGTTGACCTTGAGCCCCCCTGTGGCCCCTGGCCCCCGCCGATCGCGACGGTGGCAAGGGGTGATCCCGGTCGCCCTTGCAGGCCTGCTCGCCGGCGGCCTGGTTGCGGCGCGCCGCGGCGCCGGTGGCGGCGCCGGTCTCACTGCGTCGCAACGTCGGGTTGTCGCCGGCGGACGCCTGCTGCCGGTCGTCGTCGCCGCCCTCGCTCTGGCGGGCGTGGCCGGTCTCGCCTCGGTGCGGCAGCGACAACGATGGCCCGTGGCGGTCGGCGTCGCCTTCATCGGTTGCGCCGTCGCCGTGGCCGTCGTCGGCCCCGGGCTGGAACGCCAAGCCCGCGCCCGAGTAGGTGTCACGGCCACCGGCCGCGGCGTTGGGCCTGCGGTCTACGACCGGGGTCCCACACCGATGGCCGGCGCGCCGCTGGGCCAGCTCGAGGACGCCCTCGTGACGGTCCCCTACGGAGGACTAACCAACACCAACCCGCCCGCGCCGCGCCTGCGCGACGTCCGCGAGAGCGTCGGCGCCGGCGGCGTCCTCGTGGAGGTCGAGGCCAACGTCAACGATCACCCCGATCCGGGACTGAGACGCCAAGGCGAGTGGTACGACCTGGCCACCGCCGCCCGCCAGCTCTTCCAGGCCGACCCCACCACCGACACGGTCGACGTCACCCTGTGGAGCCACAGCATTCGCGTCTACCAGGCGAGACTCACTCGCCAAGCGGCGGCCGGCACCGGCCAGCTCACGGCCGAGCAGCTGCCGCAACGATGGCAAGAGGAATACCGGTCCGCCGACTGGTGACGCACCGCCAGCGGCCCGGACCCCGGGCGGTCCACCAGCCGGGAGACGCGACAGGTAGATGGGCCGTGAGGTCAGGTTGCGCCTCAACTCGGCGGGGTGCTGGCGCGAGTGAGTTGACATCTGCGCCGGGCGATCGGCTGCGGCCACGTCTGCACTTTTCCGACTACCGCACGGTGATGAGTTGGTATATGTCCCTGGCGAAATGCACGTGACCGCCTGGGGTGCCGCCCATCATGGTGCCGGACGAATCACCGCCGCCATGCATCGTCTTGCCACCCATCATGGTGCTGGATGAATCGCCGCCGCGCGTCATGTAGGAACCCATCTGGTCGACGAGGTGCATCCGACGGCTTTCTTGCGAGAGACGCGAACGTCGAGGAGTTCGTTTCGTCGGTCGCCTCTGTGTGCGGTCTCTGGTGACCGACCGAGCCAATCCGGCGGGCGGGCCGGGTGTGGTCGGTTAGGTCGTACCGGTCGCTGTGATGACAGGTATCGCGGCCGTCGAACTGCTGAGGCGAAGCGGTGTGATTCTGATCAGCTGCTGATCTGTGGACCCTCTTGGCCGCCATGTTCTTATGGACGCCTCGACGAACGGCGCTGTGTGGCGCCTACGCGGTGGTGACGTCCATCGCGCTCGGAGTTCCCGACGGAATGTTCGCGACGCCTCGCCACTTCGTACGAATTGTCGTTGTCAGTGTTGGCTCGGCCGCCGCGGTCTGGTCGTCCTGTGCATCCCCTCCCTCGCCTACCTTTACGCGCTCCAACATCGCGGGCGCCTCGAAGGCGGATGACGGCACTCGTCCGAACAGGATCTACGTCCCCGGCTGGCCGGCTCAAGGTGCCCCGGGAGAACGTCACGAGAACCGGAGTCCCCCTATCCCGGTACCGATCTCGCCTCCTTGTATAACGCTCACCGAGATGGCATCCGCCAGACCCTCAAGGACAGACTCAACGTCGACACCGCCCCCAGGTAACCATCGGCGCCTGCAAACCCCCGTGGTGTCAGAACTCGATCAGGCCCCGTGACCAGCGGATTCGCGACCGCGTGATCGAGCCGATGGGGATCGTGCTCGGCCCTGTTGGCCGGCGGGGGAGCGGCCGACCAGAAGCGGGCAGCGTACCGGGGGGGGCCCAACAGTCGCTTCGAACTCCCTGGTCAAAGGCGATGACGGACTTCTGGCACCCCACGCGAGTTCGCGCTCAGTCTCGGCCTCGGCGGCACCGGTCGGGACAGTGCCGTCATGCGCACTCTGACGCGACTCGTGACCTTCGAGGTCGCCCGATGGGACGGCTCCGAGCTGTTCGTTCGCACGGCGCTGGCACCCTCACGCTCGGTCGGCTGCGCCGGCTGAGTCCGGGGCTGCAGCGTATGCACGCCCACCTGCTCGCAGATCGCAGGACCCCCTCCGCCAAGACCGCCTGAGGAGGGTCCCGCCGGGTAGCTGGTCGGATCGGGGAAGACCGGCCAACCGCCCAACTCAGACGCAAGGTGCCGCGACTCCCACCGTTGACTCCGGCGGGAGCGCACGCCGCGCCTTGTCGGCCCTTCTGTATGACATCGACCACACACTCCCGGACCGATCGCGTGGCCGAGCTGCACGAGCAGCTCGAGGCCGCGTTCGACAGCATCACAACGGGGGAGGACTGGCGGGCCATGTTGGAGATCGCGTCGACGTTCCATCGCTACAGAACAACGTCATGCTCATCGCCATGCAGCGCCCCGACGCCACCCAGGTGGCCGGGTACAGGGCATGGCAGGCGTTGGGCCGACAGGTCCGAGCCGGCGAGAAGGCGTTGCGCATCTTCGCCCCGATGACCCGCAAGGCGACCGACGAAGAACGAGACGACAACGCCGGCGAGCGGAAGGTCTTGGGCTTCAAGAAAGTAGCGGTGTTCGACGTGGCCCAGACCGAGGGTGATCGGCTCCCCGACCTCGCCATTGTGGAACGCCAACGCGAGCGCCATGGCCACCGGGTCATCGTTGGCGAGTAGCACCATAATCCACCGTCTGTCGCTCGCGGATGAGGTACAGCATGCCTTCACAGTCGGGCTGGTCGGCCTCGCGGACGAACCCGGCCGCCTCGAAGCAGCGGGTCGAGGCGACGTTGTCGGCCTCGACCCCAGCGCAGAACAGTTCGAAGTCGCGCACCTCGTCTTGTTCGACCAGGACGCGCAGGATTGGCGGCCGATTCCTCGTCCCCGCCTGGCTGTTGACCGACATCCAGCTCCGGGAC
>CAXMLU010000071.1:0-4094 GCA_964194255.1 uncultured bacterium | reverse complement strand
GTACCGCCGGTTGGCGCGGAGCAGATCGTCAAACATCAACAGTTAGGTGACCTCGACGGGCGGCGAAGCGCCTACGCCCGGCTGTCTCGCGTCAGGACGTCGGCGACGTAAGCGTGTGTACGAAAGCACTGCCACCGTTGACAACCGCCTTGCCCAGCCGGCGGCCAAGCTCACTGCCGACGACTCCGCCGACGACGGCGCCCACGACGGGCCCAACGAAAGGTAGCGGTACGACGCCGCCGAGGAGCTTGGCTCCGGAGATCGCTCCGGCCAGCGTCCCGGCCGTACCGCCTGCCTGCACGGCCTGTTCCTCAAAATCGGTGCCCACCAGCCCACCTCCTGCTCGTCGTCCCTCCAGTGTGCCTCGTTGTGGACGACGCCGCCACGCCGCGTCGAGCTCGGCGGTCAACGGGCCCTTATGGTCAGGGTTCGTTGGGCACAAACACATAGCTCCATTGCTCCGATGGACCGTCGTTTACAAGCACGTAGATGCCGCCCCGTTCTTCGATCTCCACCGGGGGGGGAAAACGCTCGAGCCGATTGGCCGATGGTCCACCCTCGCATCTGATGAACATGCGATCGCCAGGTTGCGCATGCCGGCAGTGTACAGACGCGACCTACATTCCGTTCTTCTTGAGCCACCCCAGGGACGCCTCGGCGATCTCCTGCCATCTGCTGTCGATGGTCAGGGAGTGGCCGCGGTCAGGAAATTCCATGAGCTCGGTGACGGCCGTTGAGTGCCGGTAGTGCTTGAGGGTCGACTTGGTGATCGCCTCCGGGACCGTGTGGTCCTTGCCTCCGGCGATGAGAAGCAATGGGGCACGTGCGGAGTTGTGCCGGCGCGTCGCGTTGCACACCACCTATATCGGCCGTATGGAACATCACCTGAACGGCGAGCGTGTCCAGAATGCGGGGCGGGCGCCCCCAAAAAGCAAGGGGCTGACCGGCCCTTTCCCCTAAACCTGGCGACGAGAAGCGAACTCTCCTGAACGATTAGGTCGTCCCGGGATCGGTTGGCCAAAACTGGTAGGAGCCGACAACCCTCGCTCCAACGCCAGCGGACCGTCCTCGCATCGATCCTTGATCTCGTCGAGAAACTCCGCGAAAGCGGGCGTGGCGCTCAGCGGGTTCGTGCCGTCGCCCGTCTCCATCGAGGCCACGTGGACGAATGTGACTCCGTCGGCCAGCCGGAAGCATGCGTACCGAAGCCCGGGGGGACTCTCGACACCGAGCTCCTGGAACACCTTCTCGATCCGCGCCTGATTCTCCTCAGCCCGGTCCGGCTTGGTCCTGTAACGCACAACCGTAACGCCCATAAGGCTCCTTCGGTATCCGAACTGTTACGGTAACACGTCTGTTACGATTAGCTGGTAGGGAACCACCAATCGATCATCTCGTTTCGGAACTTGCCCGCCGGGTCGTACCGGCCGATCAGCTGTTCGAAATCGGCGAGACGCGCATACAGGTCGACCAGGAGGTCTGGAGAAGTGCCGAAGAGCTTGCCCCAGTGGGGTCGAGCCCGGAATGGTGCCAGCTGCTCCTCGACGACGGACACGACCGGGGTCACCGCCGGTGTGTCCTTGATCCACGTGAAGTGGATGGCAACAGACTCCTGCTCGTAGCTGGGGCTCATCCACAGGTCGTCGGACGCGACCGTTCGGATCTCGGATACTTGCATGACAGGAGCCAACCGGTTCCCGATGGCATCGATGGCAGCCATCGCATCGATCGCGTACTGGCGGGGCAGAAGGTACTCGGACTGGAGCTCGTCCCCACTGCTCGGCGCGAACTCCATACGGAAGTGCGGCAGTCGTTCGTGCCACGGTCCCGGTACCCCCAGCTGCTCAGTGCAATGGACAGCGGCTGCACCGAGGATCGGGTGCCGTGGACCACTCGCAGCCATCGCCCCCCGCCATCGCGCCTCGGGTATCCACGGGTCACTTTCATCCACCCGACGTTTGAGCCAGACCTGGTTGATGTCCCGGCCCCGCCAGTCGGTGAAAGCACTCACGCTGTAACCGCTGGCGAAGATCTCCGTGAAGCCGTCGTCGAGCTGTTCGCGCGGAAGGTTCTCGTACACGTACTGCCTGACGTCGAAGGCCGGCACGATGTCCAGGCTCACCCTGGTCACTATTCCAAGGGCGCCTAGCCCGACGACCGCGCCGCGGAAGTGGTCGCCGTCGGCTTCCCGGCTCAACACGGCGACGTCGCCGTCAGCGGTGACCATCTCCAACGCGGACACCGAGGTCGCCAGATTGCCCTGCCCGTTCCCGGAACCATGCGTGCCCGTCGCACATGCGCCCGCGATGGAGATATGTGGCAGCGATGCCAGATTGCGCAGGGCAAAGCCCTGCGCATGCAATAGCCCGGCCAGCTCCCCGTAGCGGACTCCCGCTCCCGCCGTTACCGTCGCCTTCTGTTTGTCGACGTGGATGCTCCGGGGCATGTCGGCCACGGAGACCAGGTCACCTGAGGAGTCGGCGATGCGGCTGAACGAATGCCCGGTGCCCAGGGCACGAACCCGCTTGCTGCCCGCGACCAGTCGCTGAAGCTGCTCGAGCGAGGACGGACGGTGGAGGTCGTGGGCCCTGAACGTGACGTTCCCTGCCCAGTTCGTCGGTCTGGCCGTCATCACCCTCCCGAGCGGCTGCTATGCCGGCGACGATGCGGATCTGGTCTCGCCCGGCAACGATTCGGCCCATCTCGGTAGCTGAACCGTTACGCCATCCGACTGAGCATTCACCGAATCCGGGTGCTGCTCGATCTGGAACTCGAACGCCTCGCCGCCGAGGTGGAAGAACCCTTGCTCGCTGCGAGTTCCATCTTCGTACTCGACAAGGAGAGTCACCTTCACCGCGCGCCTTTGGGTCACGACCTGAGCCTACGCCCGCGCCTTGCCGATCCATCGCCCACCACCTGAGTTGGGCCGGTGCGATGCCTGCCGGGCCCGACACGTCGGTGGCTGCAAGACGGCTGCACGCGCGGAGCGTACCCTGACCGCGTGAGCGGGCTGTCTCAACTGCGGGTGCGCTTGCTCGGCGGTCTCGACGTGGAGGGCGTCGACGGACTGGCGCTAGGCAGCCGCAAGGCCCGGACGCTGGTCAAGGTGCTCGCGCTCGCCCGCGGCGCATCCGTGCCGGCCGACGCCGTGATCGAGGCGCTCTGGCCGGACGACGACCTGCCCGCCAGGCCCGTCGAGCAGGTCGGCGTGCTCGTCAGCCGCCTTCGCGCGGTGCTGGGCACCGAGCGGTTGCATCGCTCAGACGGAGGCTGGTCGCTTGACGTCGATTGGCTCGACGTCGCCGAGCTCGAGGCTCGTGTCGACGAGGCTGCGGCGCGGGTCGCGGCGGGGAGCCCGGCGGCGGCCCGGGCAGCGGCGCGCGCCGCTCTCGCGCTCGTCCGTGGAGAGCTGCTGGCCGACGAGCCCGACCCAGTGTGGGCTGAGGCGGCCCGCGCCGCTGTCGCCCGCACCGTGGCCCGAGCGCGGCTGATCGGCGCGGAGGCGGCGCTGGTCGCTGGTGATCAGGGGGACGCGGCGGGACTCGCCGAAGGCGCGCTCGACCATGACCCCTACAACGAGGCCGCGCTCCGGGTTCTGATGCGATCCCACGCCGCTGCGGGTCGTCCGGCGTCGGCCCTCGCCGCCTACGCGCGGGTGCGCGAGCGGCTCTCCGAGGACCTCGGCGTCGACCCGGTCCAGGAGACCGAGGCCCTCCATACCGCCATCCTGCTCAGTGACGCCGCCCTCGCCAGGCCAGCATCGATCGCATCGAACGAGACCCCTGGTCTCGTCGGTCGGGGTGTAGAGGTGGCCGCCCTCAACGGCTTGCTGGCCCGGGCACGATCCGGAGACTCGGTCCTCGCCGTCGTCGAGGGCGAGGCGGGCATCGGCAAGACTACGCTCGTATCCCGCTGGTCGAACGGGCTCCAGGGCGACGCGCTGGTCGTCAGCGGCCGCTGCGACGAGCTCGGGCGCGATCTGCCGCTCCAACCCATCCTCGATGGGCTCGAGGCGCACCTGCGCACCCTCGCGCCGTCCGACACCGAGGCGTTCCTCGCCGAGGCCGAGCCGGTCCTCGGCCCGCTGCTGGGCC
>CAXMLU010000070.1:0-10860 GCA_964194255.1 uncultured bacterium | reverse complement strand
TCAGGGTCACCGCCGCGGGGATCGGCTTGGCGGGCGGCGATCCCCGAAAGCGCCTGAACGCCATGGTCGTAGGCGGGTGCATGAGAGAGCGGGCCGCCCTCCGGGCCGAACCCGGTGATCGACACGTAGATGAGGCGGGGACGTCCACGGCGGAGGTCGTCGGCGCCAAGCCCGAGGCGCTCGGCCACGCCCAGCCGGAAGTTCTGGACGAAGACATCTGCGCCATCGACGAGCCGGAGCAGCAGCTCCCGACCATGGGGGTCCTGCAGGTTGATGACGATGGAGCGTTTGCTGCGGTTGAGGTTGGCGAAGTACGTCGACGTGCCGCCCTGCCCCATTCCGACGCGGCGAATGACCTCCCCGCCGGGCGGCTCCACCTTGACGACGTCGGCACCTTGATCGGCGAGCACCATCGTTGCCAGCGGACCCGACATGTTCATGGTCAGATCGACGATCCGGTAGCCGGCCAAGGGGCCGCCATCGACGCGTCTCGGCAAAGCCGTTGCCATCTCCATCCACTCCCTTGGTCGTCGGTGCAAGCTACCCGTTACTCGCCGGCAGCCGTGAGGCGTCCGATGCGGCGGCGCAGCGGTGTCGGTGTCGACAGCCAGCTGTCGGTGACGCCCTGGCGGGCCAGCAGCGAACGGATGCGTTCTAGGATGGCCTCACTGCGCAGCAGGGCGAAGACCTCGAACCAGCGGAGATCGACGAGCGTGCGTCCGAGCCGCTGTTCGTAGCCGGCGAGCGTGGTGGCTCGGTCAGGGAGCCCGGGCAATTCGGCCTCGCCTCCCGGCATCCGCCGCAGAGCGATGTACCAGCCCACGTCGAGCTCGGCCGGACCAATCGAGGTCATCTCCCAGTCCAGCACGGCGGCGGGCCGGAAGGCTTCGTCGAAGACGACGTTGCCCAGCCGGGCGTCGCCCCACAGGAGTGCCGGTGGCGGCTCGGGCTGCGGGCGGTGTTGGTCGCACCAGGCCAGCGCATCGGCCAGATCAGGCGCAACCGTGCCGTCGCCCGCCCACGTCAGATACGACCCCCACCACGCCACCTCCGCGGCCAGACCAACCCCTCCGGGCCGCGCCGCCACGCCCAACCCAAGTTGTCGCCAGTCCAGTCGGTGGATGGCCGCGAAGACATCCAGGAAGGCATCGTGCAGTCCGGTCTGCTGGTCGGGCGCGATGTCGTGTAGCCAACCCTGCTCCCAGTAGGGCGGTTGCTCGGCGGGGATCTGGCCGGCGACGCGAGGCATGAGCAGGAACGGCGCTCCTACCCACGCTTCGTCCTCCTCCCACGCCAGCGGTGTGGCCACGGGGATCCCGTTTCCGGCCAGTGTGGTCTGCACCCGAGCCTGGAGCCCCAGGTCGTACGCCGGGAAGAGCCCCTCGCCGGCCGGGGGCAGCCGGGCCACCAGCGACTCGCATCCATCGTCCGACGAAACCTCAACCAGGAGGGTCTGACTCGACAGACCGGCCGACGGTTGGGTGAGGGGCCCGACCCGGAGTTCACCGGCGGTTGGCCGCCCGGCCCGGAGCCAGCGTTCGAGCCCGGCTCGCACCGCCTCCAAATCTCGCTCCGCGCCGCCGACGCCGACCATTGACGGTCAACTTAGTGGGGTGCCTGCGCCGCCTGCGCCGCTACAGGAACGATGCCTCGGCCGTCAGGCCAGCGTCGGCGTCCGCGCCGGTGGCGATGGTCTGGGCGGTCCCCCATCCCACGCCGCCGCCCACCGGGTCCTCGACCCGCACGACCGTGTCCCGCAACTGATGGACCTGCCTGGCGACGGCCGGGTCGGCGCAATCCGCCAGGTGCTCGCCGTCCACGGCCAGGCGGCCGCGCCATTGGCCGTGCCACTGCCCTTGGTAACCGAGGTACAGGCCGGTGCCAAGGTGAAAGCCCGTGGCTGAGACCGCCTCGATGGTGACCGGGCGTTCTTCGCCGGCCTGCGTGGTGAAATGCAGAACCCCGCCCTCCAGGCGGCGGTTGTCGTCGCGGAAACGGAGACGGGGCACCAGGGCGGCGAACGGCTCCCGCCTCCCATCCGCGTGCTCGACGCCACCCTGGAATTCGACGCGGCTCCAGCCGCCCACGGCGTGGCGCTGGTAATACCAATGAAGCGCGTACCGCGTTCCGTCGGGTCGCTCACAGAGGATCGGACACCAGAGCACTGTCGTTGAAACGCCCTCGGGCTCGGCCCGGGGCGCGACATCGTCGACTGGCTGGCCGACCTGATAGCGCACCCCCCACGAATGGTCGCGCGTCGACACCCACGTGGCGTGATCGAACTCGACCCGATGGCCGTCCACCTCAGCCCATCCCGACGCCGTGCCGGTCTGGTGGTAGCGGACGATGTCGGTGTCGAGCCGGTAACCATCGCGGCTGCGGCGCACCTCGCGTTCCTCCACGGCGGGTGGCGTAACTCCCTCGAATGTCCATGCGAAGCTGATGGGCACCACGTCGTTCGGCTCGAGGGCGAAGCGGATGTTGCGAAGGGGAACGACCACCTCGTAGTGGATTGGACCAACCGCAGTGGCGCCGGCATCGGTGGCCAGCTCGCGGCTGGCCCGCACCGTCCATTGCTCGACGCCGCGGCTCACGCCGGCGCAAGCGTCCATAACGCCCCGATTGGGATACTTCCCGATCCCGAGCACGAGTTGTAGCGATCCGTCACGCGCCGCCGCCATGGCCCACGCCTTCTCGGTCCACGACCGATCCGCCTGGGCGACGGTGGCGAAGGTGTCAGTGATCTGATGGTTGAAGGTCTCATCGGCAGGAACGAGAGGCCCGAGGGAGGTCATGGCCACCACCTTGCCCGACGGCGTGAAGACACGCCGCTTCTACTGGGGCGTGAAGCCGGTGGCACACGATGCCCGGCCTCCAACGCCGACGGAGACCGGCACCGGGTAGGCGGCAACAAATCCACTCGTTGGAAATGTGAGGAGGGCATGGCCCGTCCCGTCGGTGCCGACGACGTAGCGCTGATCGCCAGTCTTGGTGTGCAGGGTGATGGTGGCGGAGGAGTTGGGGACATCGCTCGTGATCGAGATCGTGTCCGTGCTTCCCGGTTTGCTGCTGGGAGTGGCGTTGCCCATTGCGGCCGTACAGGTGGGGGGCGGGGTCGTCGGCGGCGGCGTGGTCGGCGGAGGCGGCGCCTTTGTGGTGGGCGGGATCGTCGGGCGCGGCGGCCGGGTTGACGCCGTGACCGGTCCAGGCCGGGTGGTGGTCGGGGCCGGCGCGACGGTCGGTGCCACCGTCGGAGGTGGCACGGTCGTCGATGGAATCGTGGTCGATACCACCGGGGTCGCCGTGGTCGAGGGGTCCGGCGGGCTGGTGACGCTCGAGGGCGTCGTGACGGTTGACGTGGTGACCGCCGCCTCGACGCGCGTCCTCTTCACGTCGGGTTGCAGGGTGATCGCCCCGACGATCCCCACCGCCAAGAGCACGATGACGACCGCGGCCAGCATGAACCACGGCCGACGCGGAAGTGCCTTCTCGGCTGGCACTGTTGGGTTGTCGGTCGCCGCTCTGCCCTCCGGCCGCCTCCGCTCCACCGTAGCGGGGGCGCCGAGGCCGCGCCGACCCCGCCGTCACCGCCCCTTGCTGATTTGCGTAGTCTGACGCAGCGTCAGATCGGGAGGCAACGCATGAAGTTCTGGGCGGCGGTGGCGTGGGTGGACCCCAGCCAGCTGATCGACGTGGCCAGAACCTGCGATGCCACGGGCTACCACGGGATCCTCGTCTCCGACCATGTCTTCTACCCGGACAAGCTCACCTCGCCATACCCGTACTCGCCGACGGGCGCACCCCTGTGGTCATCCTCGGCGCCGTGGCCTGACCCCTGGGTGCTCATCGGCGCCATGGCCGCGGTCACCACCGAGCTTCGTTTTGCCACCAATATCTACATCGCCGCCGCCCGGCACCCGCTGGTAGTGGCCAAGGCGGTGAGCACGGCCGCCGTCTTGTCAGACAACCGCGTCGCGTTGGGGGCGGGAGCGGGATGGATGAAGGAGGAGTTCGATCTGCTCGGCACCGACTTCGCCACCCGCGGCCAGCGTCTCGATGAGATGGTTGAGGTGCTGCGGAAGTTGTGGCGGGGCGGCATGGTCGAACATCACGGGACGCACTACGACTTCGATCGCCTCGAGATCAGCCCCGTCCCGACCGCCCCCATCCCCATCTACGGCGGCGGGCACTCGAGGGCCGCCGTCCGGCGAGCGGCCGGACTGGACGGCTGGATCGGCAACTCCTATCCGCCTGACAAAGCATTCGCGTATCTCGACCAGCTTGCCTCTGAGCGGGTCGCGACCGGGACGGCCGGCCGGGGCGATTTCGAGACGATTCTCGGAGTCATGGCCCGACCCGACGCCGACCTCTACCGGCAGCTCGAGGATGCTGGCGTGACGGGTGTCATCTGCGCGCCGTGGATGACGGGACCGCCCAGCTCGGACGAGGCGCAGCGGAAGGACACGTTCGCCTCGAAGCGGGACGCCATCGAACGGTTCGCAGAGCTGGTCATCGCCAGGATGGGCTGAAGGAGCGACGGGTGAGCCTCCTCGCCGGGAAGGTGGCCGTGGTGTCGGGTATCGGGCCCGGGATGGGCAGGGACATCTCCCTGGCCTTGGCCGCCGAGGGGGCCGACATCGTGCTGGCGGCCCGCCGACCCGAGCACATGGCGCCCGTGCAGCGTGAGGTGGAAGCTCTGGGCCGTCAGGTGCGGGCCATACCCACGGACATCACCTCGAACGAGGACTGCCGGCGTCTCGCCGACGAGGTCGGGGCGTGGCGTGGCTCGGTCGACGTGTTGGTCAACAATGCGTTCGCCGAAGAGGACTGGCGCGAATTCCACGGGTTCGACCCGGCCCGCTGGCGGCGAGCGTTCGACGTGAACGTGTTCGGAACGATGCAGCTCACCCAATCCGTCGTCCCGCTCCTGAAGGCGGCCGGAGGGGGTTCGGTGGTGATGATCACCACGCTCTCGGTGCGCAACGCCAATCCGGTTCTGGGTGGCTACGCGTCGTCGAAGGGCTCTCTGACCGTGGCGGCGCGGGCGCTCGCCAGCGAGCTCGGTCCGCACGGCATTCGGGTCAACTGCGTGGCCCCCGGCCACATCTGGGGTGAGTCGCTTCGGGTGTACTTCGCCTGGCTAGCCGAAAAGAGGGGATCGACGCCCGAAGCCGTGTACGACAAGATCGCCGCCATGAACGCGCTCAACCACATCGCCACATCGGAGGAGATCGCCCGCACCGTGGTGTTCTTCGCCTCTCACCTGTCCCGGGTTATCACCGGCCAGACCCTGGACGTCAACTGCGGTCGGACCCTCAGCTAGGAGATAGATCGATGCGGATCGTGCCGGAAGGCCGGCTCGTCTACGGCATGCAGTTGCCGATCCAGGCGCAGTCCACCATGTTCGTCGCCGAGTGGGAGAAGCAGGCGGGTGCGGATGAGCTGGCCGCCATCGCCGTCAAGGCCGATGAGTCGGGCTTCTTCTACATCGCCGTATGCGACCACATCGCGGTGCCGCGACGATTGGCCGGAGCCATGGGGACGACGTGGTACGACACCATCGCCACCTTGGGCTTCCTGGCCGCGCTCACCACGCGGGTCCGACTGTTGTCCCACGTCTGGGTGGCCGCCTACCGCCATCCCCTGCAGTCGGCCAAGTCGTTTGCCACTCTGGACCGGCTGTCCAACGGCCGGGTCATCGTCGGTGTCGGGGCTGGCCATGTTCCCGAAGAGTTCGCTCAACTCGGCATCGACTTCTCACAACGCGGCCGCATGCTCGACGAGGCCATGGATGCGCTGTCCGTTGCCTTGGCCGAAGAGTTCCCGGTGTTCTCGGGGAAAACATGGAGTGCCGACGACGGAGGCATCGGCCCCCGCCCGATCCAACGGCCGCGGCCGCCCATCTGGGTCGGCGGCTCCTCGCCGGCGGCGCAGCGGAGAGCGGGCCAGCGCGGCGACGGCTGGCTCCCGCAGGGAACACCGAGGCGGGACATGCCCGGTCAGGTGGCCGCCGTGCTCGAACATCGGCGGCATCACCTCGGCGACGAACCCATAGACATCGGCGCGATCTGCGAGTTCATCTACGTCGGAACCCCCACATGGGACGTGGGTCGGGGCGTCTTGAGCGGGAGCGCCGAAGCTATCGCGGCCAAGATCCGCGAGTTTGGGGCCATGGGCGTCAACCACGTGCAGGTCCGCTTCAAGGCGCGATCTCTCGACGAGCAGCTGGACCAGATGGACAAGTTCGGGGCCGACGTGGCTCCTCTCCTCAACGATTGAAAGGACAGCGGGTGCTGCTCACGGACAAAGTGGCCATCGTCTCGGGCGTGGGTCCAGGGTTGGGGAAAGAGATCGCGCTCGCATTCGCGCGCGAAGGCGCCAAGGTCATGCTCGGCGCCAGAACTGAGTCGGTGCTCGAGGACGTGGTCTCCGAGATCAAAGCCGGCGGTGGCGAGGCGGTGGCCGTGCCCACCGACATCGCCGACGAAGAGCAGTGCCGGCGCATCGTGGCGCGAACCCTCGAAGAGTTCGGCCGGATCGACTGCCTCGTCAACAGCGCCTACCGGCCGGATGTCTTCAAGCAGTTCGAGAAGGTCAACCTGGACGACTGGCGCGCCATATTCGAAGTCAATGTGTTCGGCACCCTGCAACTTACCCAGGCCGTGATCCCGGCCATGAAAGAGCAGGGCGGCGGATCGATCGTGTTCGTCAACTCGATGATCGTGCGCAAGCCGTTGCTCCGGCAGGGAGGATACGCGGCGTCCAAAGGGGCGCTACTGACTGCCGCTCAGGTCCTGGCCAAGGAACTCGGCCCCTACCGCATTCGCGTGAACTCGGTCGTGCCGGGATGGATGGATGGGCCGCCGGTACGAGGGATGTTCGATGCCATCGCCGCCCACGGCGGCAAGTCCGTACAGGAGCAGTACGACGACATCGCCGCGGCCATTCCCCTCGGCTTCATTCCCCTCGACGAGGACTGTGCCAATGCCGCGGTCTTCTTCGCGTCCGACCTTTCCACCGTCGTCACAGGCCAGACACTGGACGCCAACGGCGGCGAGGTGTTCGCTTGATGGATCGGAGCTACGCCGTGCTCGGCTGGCGGGGTTCGAGACCGGCGGCCGTGTAGACGTCGTCGATGACCGTCATGTTGGCGATCGAATCGGCGGGGGGAGTCAACGTGGGTTCGCCACGCAGTACGGCGGCGGCGAAGGCCTGCAACTGGTACGTGTAGGTCGCCTTGCCTCGAACCCGTTCGTGGGTCGTGCCGGCTGGCGTTCGCACGGTGAGCCGGTTGTAGTAGTGGGGCCCGGTCGGGTTGAATACCTTCATCTGACCGTCATCGCCGGTCACCCGAACCGCAATATGAAGAAGGCTCGAAGACCACAGCGCGCACGTCATACGTCCCTCGGCGCCTCCGGCAAAACTCAGGTCGGCGCGCATCCAGCGATCAACCCCCGGACTGGCCAGCCGAGCCTTCGCCGAGACGACCGTGGGCTCGCCACCGAGCAGGCGCTGCATGTGGATGGCATAGACACCCACGTCCATCGTCGCCCCGCCGGCCAGGTCCAACCGATAGCGGATGTCTTTGCGCCGCGGAAGAGGGATGCACATCCATGACTCGATCCGCCGGATGGGGCCGAGCTCGCTCCCGGCGACGATGTCGTGCATTCGTTGGGCCAGCGGGTGATAGCGGTAGTGGAACGCCTCCATGACCACCCGACCGCACTGCTCGGCCGTCTTGGCCACCTCCGCCGCCTCGGCCGCGTTAGCGGTGAACGGCTTCTCGCACAGGACGTGTTTGCCCGCCTCTAGCGCCCGTTTTGTCCAGACACCGTGGAGCCCGTTCGGCAACGGGTTGTACACCGCATCGATCTTCTCGTCGGCGAGCAGTTCGTCATAGCTCGAGTGGACTCGGGCGATGCCATGCTTCGATGCGAACGCGGCCGCCCGGGCCTGATCCCTGGCCGCCACGGCTACGACGGTGGTCTCGGACACGAGACGCGCCGGCTTGATCAGGGCGTTGGGGGTGATGCGAGCGGCGCCGAGCGTCCCGATGCGGAGGTGGTCCATGCTCGGCATCATCTACCATCCGGCGCCATGAAGCTTGCCCTGCAACTCGGCTACTGGTCAGCGCAGCCGCCGACCGATGCCTTGGAAAAGTTTCTCGAAGCCGAGCGCTTAGGTTTCGACACCGTGTTCACCGCCGAGTCCTGGGGCTCGGACGCGTTCACCCCGCTCGCGTGGTGGGGATCGCAGACGAGCCGCATCAAGCTGGGGACCTCGATCGTGCAGCTCTCGGCCCGCACCCCGGCGGCGACGGCCATGCATGCCTTGACCCTCGACCACCTGTCGGGTGGCCGGCTGGTCCTCGGTTTGGGAGTGTCGGGTCCCCAGGTCGTCGAGGGCTGGTACGGCCAGCCGTTCGGCAAACCGCTGGCCCGGACCCGGGAGTACGTCGATATCATCCGGCGGGTGCTGGCACGCGAGGCACCGGTCGCCAGCGATGGTCCCCATTACCCGATGCCCTACCGGGGCCCCAATAGCCTTGGGTTAGGCAAGGCCCTGCGCCCGATCGTTCATCCCCTCCGATCCGATGTGCCCATCCTCCTTGGCGCCGAGGGTCCCAAGAATGTGGCCCTCGCCGCGGAGGTGGGAGACGGGTGGCTCCCGATCTACTACGCCCCCCGGGTGGCCGACATGTACAACGGGTGGCTGGCCGAGGGGTTCGCCCGCCCGGGCGCCCGCCGCACGCCGGGGACGTTCGAGATCGCCTCCAATTGCCAGGTGGTCGTGACCGACGAAGTGGACCAGACGCTCGCGGCGATGAAGCCCATGTTGGGGTTCTACGTCGGCGGCATGGGCGCCAAGGACATGAACTTCCACAAGGACGTGTTCGTGCGCATGGGTTACGAGAAAGAAGCCGATCTCATCCAGGACCTGTTTCTCGAGGGCCGCCGCGACGAGGCCATCGCCGCCGTTCCCGATCGGGCCGTCGCCGACATCTCGCTGGTCGGACCGGAAGCCAAGATTCGCGACGACCTGGCGCAATGGGAGGACGCCGGCGTCACCACGCTCGTGGTTGGGGCGGGAAGCCTGGACGAGATGCGGCAGGTCGCCCAGGTGATCCTCGGCTGACTACATCTCGATGACGGTCCTGATGACGCGACCGGCCTTCATATCGTCGAAGGCCTGGTTAACGTCGCCGAGCTTGGCCCGCTTGGTGATCATGCCTTCGAGGTCGAGGCGGCCGGCGCGCCACAGACGGATCATCCGGGGGAAGTCGACGCGCACGTCGGCCGAGCCGTAGATCGTCCCCATGAGCTTCTTCTCCATAAAGAACAGCTCGAAGGCGTTGAACTCGATGATCTGATCCGACCGTCCGACGCCGACGATGCACGCCGTACCGCCCCTCCGTACCGCGTCGTAGGTGGCCCGGATCGTCGTCGGCAGGCCGATGGCCTCGAACCCGTAGTCGAAGCCCTGGCCCTCCGTGATCTCGGATGACACTGCACCGACGGCGTCCGGGGCCACGGCGTGGGTGGCACCGAACCGCTTGGCGTCCTCACGCTTCGATTCCACCAGATCTACGGCCACGATCTCCGCTGCGCCGGCCACCCTGGCTCCCTGGATGATGCTGATGCCGACGCCGCCGCAGCCAAAGACGATCACCGATGAGCCCGGCCGCACCTTGGCGGCGTTGATGGCGGCTCCGACGCCCGTCATCACGCCGCATCCGATCAGGGAGCCGATCTCGAAGGGCACGTCGGCAGGAATCTTGACGACCGCTTGATAGGGAAGTACCACCTCCTCGGCGAGGGTGCCCGTGCCCGCCATGCCCCACGCCGGAGCGCCATCGACCTTGAAGCGGGGCATCATGCCCGCCGTCATCATTACCGTGGTGCAAAGGTTGGCTTGGCCACCGAGGCAGTACACGCACTCGCCGCACGGGGGCACCCAGGCCACGATGACGTGGTCGCCAACGGCCACATTGCGCACGCCCTCGCCCACTTCCACCACTTCACCGGCCCCCTCATGGCCAAGCACGCACGGCGCCGGCTGAGGGATGGTGCCGTTCATCACCGACAGGTCGGAGTGGCACACGCCGGTGGCCCGGATGGCTACCCTCACCAGCCCAGGACCCGTAGCTTCCAGTTCGACGCCATCGAGAATCTCGACCTGGTCGTCACCGACATTGCGCAATACCGCAGCGCGCATGGCACTCCCCCTTCATCTCGGACCGGCGGAGATTGCAACAGCCAGCGCCATCACCGCAAACCGCCGTGATGGTGCTGCCGATTTGGTCGCTTTTCGCGAGGATTCTTGGGCGGTTGTGTCGGGCGCCGAGGCAAAAACGGGGCCACCAGCCCTCAACTTCCACCGCGCGTGGCGAGCCTTGTCTACGCTGCCGACCGTCTGGGGACCATGCCGGTCCCCGGGAGCCAAGCATCGGGTTGAGGGGGGCGGTTGTCCGGGGGAGAGCCAGTGTTCGGCGTCGCGGTATCGCGGCCGCCTGCGATTCGGCGATGGCGGCTGTGGCTCGTCCGGACATCGGTGATTGCGGCCGTGATGGCCGGCTCGACCGGCCCGGCCGCGGCGCAGATGGTGCATGGATCCGGACCGCCGGCGAGCGTCGTGTTCGGGCGAGGATCGGCCGCCGTGACGGTGCTGTCCCCCGGTCTTGGCCCCGCGTACTGGCTGGCCGGTGAAGACGGCGGAGTGCTCAGCTTCGGCGACGCTAGCTTCGCCGGCTCGCTGAGCGGGCAGGCGCTCGGCGCGAGGATCGTGGGCATCGCCGGCACGCCCGCCGGCAAGGGCTATTGGCTGGCCGGCGCCGACGGCGGCGTGTTCAGCTTCGGCGAC
>CAXMLU010000069.1:0-1532 GCA_964194255.1 uncultured bacterium | reverse complement strand
AGGATCAATACCGGCGGTGACTGGCGGGTCTCGTCCCGTACCGCCTCGGCCATGTAGGAACCGGCCCCGCCCATGCGGATTCCGTCCTCGACGGTGACGACCAGGCCGTGACGGGAGGCGTCGGCGATCATGGCCGGGTCGAGCGGCTTGACCACGCGGACATCCCACACCGTCGTCGATGTGCCGACCGCCTCGAGCAGCGCGGCGGCTTCCTCGGCGGCTTCCAGCATCTTGCCCACGGCCAGGATGCAGACGTCGCCGTCGCCCAGCTTGGTCCGGCGGGCAGTCAGACCCGACCCCACCTCCGTGTCAGGCACGATCCGCGACAGCGTCTTGGGCCAACGGATGGCGGCCGGGCCGTCCAACCGCATGGCATCGCGCAGCATCACGCCCACCTCGGCGGCCGAGGATGGTGCGAACACGGTCATACCGGGGATCTTCAAGCACAGCGACAGGTCGAGAACTCCGTGGTGGCTCGGGCCGTCATCGCCGGTAATGCCGGACCGGTCAAGGGCGAAGACCACGGGGAGACCGTGGAGACCCACGTCTAGGTTGGCCTGGTCGAAGGCGCGAGAAAAGAACGTGGAGTACACCGCCACGACCGGTCGCAGTCCGCCCATGGCCATCCCGGCCGCCGCCGTCACCGCGTGTTGCTCGGCGATGCCCACATCGAAGAACCGGTCGGGGAATTTCGACTGGAAGGCCAGCAGGCCGGTCGGGCCGGGCATAGCGGCGGTAATGGCGACGACGCGGTCGTCGTGTCCAGCGATGTCGAGGATGGCAGCCGTGAACGCGTCCGTGTAGCTGGCGGTGTCGGTCGGATTCGGGCTGGCGATCTTCAGGTCGTGGAGATTCTGGATCTCGTCGTCCTCGGCCGGCGGATAGCCCTTGCCCTTCTCCGTAAGGACGTGAACGACGATCGGGCCGTCATACTCGGCGGCGTTGCGCAGGGCGTGTTCCATGCCGGCGATGTCATGACCGTCGATGGGACCGGTGTAACGGACGCCGAGCGCCTCAAAGAATGCGGGCGGCTCGAGCACCTCCCGAATGGCCGAGCGCAGCCCCTGGAGGCTGGCCGCCGCCAGGTTGCCCACGGCCGGGAGGCCCCCGACCAGTTCGCCGAGCCGCGTGCGGGCCGATACCCAGCTCGGGTTGAGGCGCAGCCGCGTCAGGCTTTCGGAGAGAAGGGAAATGGTCGGTGCGTACGACCGGCCGTTGTCGTTGAGGATGATCACGACGCGGCGATGGCTGTGGCCGAGGTTGTTGAGTCCTTCGAAGGCCATGCCACCGGTCATCGAGCCGTCGCCGATGACAGCTACCACTTTGCGATCCAGGTGGCGCGTCTCGACGGCGGTGGCCACGCCGTGGGCGTAGCTGAGGATGGTCGACGCATGACTGTTCTCCACCCAGTCGTGCTCCGATTCGGCCCGGTTCGGGTAGCCGGACATGCCGTCGGCCTGACGCAGCCGGTCAAAGCCGGCCTGGCGGCCGGTCACAATCTTGTGGACGTAGGCCTGGTGGCCGGTGTCCCA
>CAXMLU010000068.1:0-6779 GCA_964194255.1 uncultured bacterium | reverse complement strand
CCCCGCCGTAGGCCACCCAACGTACGCCCGACATGTCGAACTCGGAGAAGTTGGGCTGATTGGTGGCCAGCCAGTAGATGGCCGGGACAGAGGTGAGCACATCGATCCGCTCGTCAATGATGGTGTGCAGAAACTGCTGCACGTCGAAGGCCGGCATGATCACGGTCGTGCCGGCCAGCATGGTCGTGAGCAGCAACTGACTGTTGCATCCAGTGACATGGAAAAGAGGCACCGACACCAGGTTTCGGATCGCGGTATCACGCTCGATCTTGATCACCCGGACACACGTCTCGCAGTTGGACATGAAGTTCTCGTGGGTGGTCATGGCCCCTTTCGGGAACCCCGTCGTCCCGCTGGTGTAGAAGATGGCCGCCAGGTCGGTGGGCGCGGCGCTGTCCTCGACCACCGACTCGCCGTCGGGGAGCGTCTCACCCGGGCGGAATACGTAGGTCGCGCCCGAGTCGTTGAGTACGTAGTCGACCTCGGGTTCCGTGAGGCGGGTATTGACCGGCACCGCGACCGCGCCTGCCAGCTGGGTCCCGAAGAAGCCGAGCACCCAGGCCAACCCATTGGGCTGGAGGTTGGCGACCCTGTCCCCACGGCCGATGCCCGCGGCCTTTAAACCGCCCGCGACTCGGGCCGACCGGTTCCACATCTCGCGGTACGTGACGCGCTCACCACCCAGTTCGACGACTGCTTCGCGGTCCGGGAAGCGTTCGACCGTCGACTGGAGCATGGCGACCAGCGACGGCGCCAGGCCCGTGTAGCGGAGGATTCCACCGCTGTCGCGCTCGATGCCATCCAGGGCGAATGGCTGCACCTTCCCGACCCGGCCTTGCTTGTCCACCATGGTCCACCCTCCCCGTCGGTTGAGTTTCTCCAGCGAGCTGCTGAGAAAGAACCTACGCTCATCAGCGGTGCGGCGCTCCGCAACCGGCAAACCACTCAGGGGGGACCTCGATGCCCACGGTCAGCACTGTTCGCGGCCCGGTCGACACTGCCCAGCTCGGCCAGGTGCTCATGCACGAGCATGTGTTCGTGCTGAGCCCCGAGTTCATCGTCAATTACCCCGAACATGACGGCTTCGTCGAGGACCAACGGATCCCCGATGCCATCAACCGGCTCAAGGAGCTCAAGGCCGCCGGAATCGACACGATTGTCGACCTGACCGTGGTGGGATTGGGCCGCTATATCCCCCGCATCCAGAAGATCAACGCCGAAGCGGACATCAACATCGTCGCGGCAACCGGTCTCTACACCTACAACGACGTGCCGCACTACCTGCATTTCCGGGGACCTGGCACGCTGCTCGGGGGCGACGAGCCGCTGGTGGACCTGTTCATCAAGGACATCACCGAGGGCATCGCCGACACGGGGGTTAAGGCCGCCATTCTCAAGTGCGCCACCGACGAGCCCGGCGTTACCCCCGGCGTCGAGCGCGTCCTTCGCGCCGTGGCCCAAGCCCACCGGGCGACCGGTGTGCCCATCAGCACGCACACCCACGCCCATACCCGGCGGGGTCTCGAGCAGCAGGACCTCTTCGAGGCGGAAGGGGTCGATCTGAGCCGGGTCGTGATCGGCCACTCAGGCGACACTACGGATCTGTCGTATCTCGAGGAGGTGATGGCCCGAGGCTCGTTCATCGGCATGGACCGCTTCGGAATCGATGTGATCCTGCCCTTCGAAGAGCGGGTGGCGACGGTTGCCTCGCTGTGCGAGCGGGGCCACGCCGAGCGGATGGTGCTCTCCCATGACGCCGCCTGTTACAACGACTGGCTGCCGAATGAACAGCTTCCGGTGATCACACCGAACTGGAGCTACCTCCACATCACCCGTGACGTCGTCCCCGCCCTGATGAAGCGGGGTGTCACCGACGACCAGGTCCGCCAGATGCTCGTTGACAACCCTCGAAAGATCTTCGAGCGCCCGCTCGGCGCCTACTGAGGACGGCCTGGACGACGGCTGGACGAGAGCAGGCATCTGCCGGTTGACACTGATGGCTGGTCACGATATGAAGGTCCGACGTGAGTTGACGTCGATGTCAATGTCATGCCCCGGAGGGCACACGAGTCCAGCCGAGTCTGAACACAGGAGGATCTGACAATGGCCGTGATCAGCGACGTGACAGTGTTGGCTTCCGGTCTGGAGTTTCCCGAGGGGCCCATCGCCATGTCGGACGGCAACATCCTTTTCGTCGAGATCAAGCGCAGAACCTTGAGCAGAGTCACGACCGACGGCAAGGTAGAGGTGGTGGCCGAACCCGGCGGTGGGCCAAACGGCGCTGCCATCGGGCCTGACGGGGCGTGTTACCTCGCCAACGACGGCGGATGCTTCACGTGGTTGGATGTCAACGGCTTCTGTCTTCCTGGCCCGTTGCCGGACGACTACAGCGGGGGCAGGATCGAGCGCGTGGACCTCGACACCGGTGACGTCAAGGTGCTCTACACCGAATGTGATGGTCATCCGCTGCGGGCGCCCAACGATCTGGTGTTCGACGCGCACGGCGGACTGTGGTTCACCGACCACGGCACTCGCCACGAACGCTCGCAGGACCGTACCGGGATCTACTACTGCCAGCCCGACGGCTCTTCGATAAAGGAAGCCATCTTCCCCACCAACGAACCCAATGGCGTCGGCCTATCGCCGGCAGAAGACAGAGTGTTCTTTGCTGAGACCTGGACCGGGCGGGTATTCCAATATCCGCTGACCGGCCCGGGTGAGGTGGCCCCGGTTGACCTCTTTGACACCTCGGTGTGCCTGGGCGGCCTCGAGGACATGCAACTGCTGGACTCGCTGGCCGTCCAAGACGACGGCAGCGTCTGCGTCGCCACCTTGCTCCGGGGCGGGATCACCGTGATCAGGCCCGATGGATCCCGTGACCACGTGGCTTTGCCCGAGGACTTTTACGACCCGATGACGACCAACATCTGCTTCGGAGGGCCGGACATGAACACGGCCTACATCACCTTGTCGGGTCGAGGCCTGCTTGTCTCGGTCCCTTGGCCTGAACCGGGCCTGAGGCTGAACTTCCTGAACAAGTAGGAGGTGCGTCTGCCCTGGATGGCTCCGAACGAGCCGCGGCATTCGGCCCACCGAATGGCAAGCTTCAGAGCGTGCAATACCGACCCATGCCGATGCTCGGCACGATCGCCGACCTGCTCGATGACGAAGTCCTTCCTGTCGTCCCGGCTGCCTTACAGCACAAGGTTCGGGTGGCCGGCAACTTAGCGCGAATCCTCAAGCGTGAAGTAGACTTGGCGGGCGACGCCGTCAAACGTGAGCGTGACCTGCTGGCCGGGCTTCTTGGCCACGATGGCGAGTTCGGCGCGCTGCGGGCCGAGCTGACCCGTCGTCTGCGTTCCGGCGAGGAGACGTCGTTCGAATGCGAGGCTTGGCAGACGCTGGTCACGGTAGCCTGCGAGGACCTCGCTATCGCCAAACCGGGCCCCGACAGCTGGGAAGGTTAGCGAGCCCGGCGCGGACGACGTCGGACCTGGCGGCTGGTCTGGCCGCCCTTCTCGGCGCCGAATGGGGCCGGCGCGTCAGCGTGTCCAAACTTTCGAGCTCATCGGCCGGCGCGCGGCGCAGCAACATCCTGTCGACGCCTACGACGGCCGGCGATCGCTGGGCCTGGTCGCCACGATCCTGCTGAACCGCGACATACAGCTCAATCCAGTCGGCGCAGAGGCCTCGGTGCAGGCCATCGCCGAGCAGGGGGGTATACCGGTGCCCCACATCCATGCCACCTGCCTCGACAAGTCTTATGTGGGAGGCCCGTTTTTTCGTTTCAGATCGAGTCGACGGTGAGACGGTGCCGCCGGGTGCTGCGTCTCGTTGATGAGACCGGCGTAGGCGAGCGGGTTGCGACCCAGTTGGGAGAGGCCCTCGGGCGACTGCCGCCATCGATCCCTCGCTCGCTCCGGCTGAGCTCGTCGATCCCGGTCCCGGCAACCCCGCGGAAGTCGCTTGACAGGGGCCGACCAGGCCATGTCGCAGCTGCTCCAGCCACGACCCGCCATCGCCCTCCGCATGCGATGGCGCCATCTGCCCGGGCCGCCGCGGCAACGCACGATCGTGCACACGGATGTCCGCGACGGCAACGTGATCGTCGGTCCCGACGGACTGCGGGTTGTGCTCGACTGGGAGGGCGGCAAGCGCCAGGGCGACCCAATGGAGGACGTGGCCTGGCCGTCGCTGCGCATGTGGCGCTTCCACAAACGACGACCGCTAAATCGGGGCTTCGCTGGGCGCACTCCGTTCGTGGCGGGCTACGAGGGGGCCGGTGGCGCTTTCGACGTCGAGCGATTTCACTGCTGGAAGGCGCTCGGGACGCTCCGCTGGGCACTCGGGCTGGCCGGCCAGGCGGCGGCCCATCTCGACGGACGCTTCGAAAGCATCGTCATGGCGGCCAGCGGGCGACGGGTCCCCGAGCTGGAGTGGGACCTGCTCATGCTCATCCGGTCGCGCTGAGCGCGCCCTGGTGCGATGACTAGCAGCCCACGAACCGCGGTGGGCGGCGCTCGAGGAATGACGCCACTCCCTCGCGGTGATCCTCGGATGCGAAGCACGCCTCCAGCGCGTCACGATGGGCCGCCAACTGCTCGGCGACACTCCGTTCGAGGCCGCCGTACACCAGCCGCTTCACATGGGCGACTGCGAAGGGCGAGCCGGCCAGGTAGCGGTGGGCCTCCTCGCGGGCGGCATCGAGGAGGTCCTCCGGCTCCATCACCCGGGTTGCAAAACGGAGGGTGAGAGCCTCGTCCGGCGCGAGGAACTCGCCCGAGTAGAGGAGCTGGAGGGCCTGCGACACGCCGTTCAGACAGGGCAAGAGCCACGAACCGGCGCCTGTGTCGGGGACCAGGCCGCGGTGAACGAAGTTCCACAGCCGAGCACGTGTCGACAGAATGCGAACGTCGCATTGGGTGGCGAACTCTGCACCCATGCCGACGGCCGGCCCGTTCACCGCAGCTACCAACGGCCTCGGACACGCCACCAGCGGCCACGCCGGGCCCTCCCTACGGCGGTGCGGCCCCGCTGGCCGTGTCGGACAGATCAGAGAGGTCCATCCCCGCGCAGAAGGCACCTCCCGCCCCGGTCAACACGACAACCCGGACCCGGTCCCGTCCTGCCCAGCCCAGCCCAGCCGACCGTGGCGAGGAAGTCGTTCAGCATCGCCCACGACATGGCGTTGCGCTTGTGGCCGGTCGATAGTGATGGTGGCGATGCCCTCGTCGACCTCGTAGCCGGTGTGACCGGTGGACCCGGCTGCTCCGGGCCCGTTCAAGCCGGCGATCTCAGCTCGACCCGGAAGGACTGCCTCCGCCACCGAGGGGGGCCGGTGGCGGAGGCATAGAGGTCAGAACAGATCCCAGTAGGAGTCACGGGCCCGCATCTGCTCAGCTGTCTCTTCGAGGATGATCCGTCCGGACCGCATCACATAGACCCGGTCGGTGATCCGCAGGGCTTGGCCGACGTTCTGCTCGAGCAGCAGCAGCGACAGTCCCTCGCTCACGGTCAGCGCCTTGATGGCGTCGAAGATTGTCTGCACCACCATTGGCGCCAGACCCAGCGACGGTTCGTCGAGCATGAGCAGCCGGGGACGGCCCATGAGCAACAGGCCCAGACTCAGCATGCGCTGCTCCCCGCCCGACAAGGTGCCGGCCACCTGGGTCGACCGCGACTCCAGCACGGGAAACAGCTCATAGACCATGGTCATACGATCCCGGCGGGTGGCGGGGTCGCCACCGTTCGCCCCTCCGAGGAGAAGGTTGTCCAACACCGTCAGATCGGCGAAGACGAATCGCTCCGAGGGGATGAGGGCCATCCCGCTTCGGACATTGTGCCTGGATCCGGCGCGGGTCACGTCCTGACCTCGGAAGGTCACCCGCCCCGCCTGGGCATCAAGCAGACCCAGGATGGTCCTGATGGTGGTCGTCTTGCCGGAGCCGTTGTGGCCGAGAAGGGTGACCACTTCTCCTTCGCCGACGCAGAAGTTGACGTCGAATACAACCTGTTTGCGCCCGTAGCCGGCTCGCAGCCCCTCGACGGTCAGCAACGAGCCCGACGGGCCCGATGAGAGGTTGCCGTTTCCGGAGTCGGTCAGCGTGGGTTTCACCTCTGAGACCTCAGACCGCGGTGCCAAAGTAGGCCTCTGCCAGTCGGGCCGAACCGGTGAGTTCGTGCATCGTTCCCTCTGCGGTGATGCGGCCCAGTTCCATGAAGTAGGTGTGGTCGGCCAGTTGGCCGACCACGGCCAGATTGTGCTCGACGATGCAGATGGTGCGGCCTTCGTCCCGGACCGATTCGACCATGGCCAGTAGGGTGTCGACCCACTGGGTGTCGATGCCCGAGGCCGGCTCGTCAAGGAGGAGGACTTCGGCGTTGGTGGCGAGGAGGCGGGCCAGGGAGATCAGTTTGGATTGTCCGTAGGAGAGCGCTCCCGCCGGTGTGTCGGCGAAGTTGTGCATGCCAACGAAGCGCAGCAGTTCGATGGCCTTCTCGGTCGTCTCGCGGACGACGCGATTGGCTCGGCCGGGGGTCAGGAACAGCCCGGCCAGGGTTTCGCCGCTCTGGTGGGGGACGCCCAACGCAACGTTGTCCATGCAAGAGAGCCGTGAAAACAATCGGACGTCCTGCCAGGACCTGACCATGCCCATGCGGGCCACAGCATCGGGCTGGCGGCCCACCAGTTCCTGGCCGTTGAGCAGGACCGAGCCCCGGTCGGGTGGGATGAAGCCGGTCATCAGGTTGAACACCGTCGTCTTGCCGGCCCCGTTGGG
>CAXMLU010000067.1:0-1555 GCA_964194255.1 uncultured bacterium | reverse complement strand
GCCATCACCGCGTCGCCGACGAACTGCATAACGGTTCCGCCGGCGGCCAGGATCGCCCGGTTCATCTCGGCCCGGTGATCGTTGAGCTGATGGGCCAGCGCCACGGGCTTGGTGTTCTCGGCGATAGAGGAGTAGCCGCGGATGTCCGACATCAGCACCGTCACGACCAGTTCCTCGGTCTCGCCGATGCGCCCGCCTTCCCGGCGGACCAGCTCGGCCACACCGCCGGGCAGGAGGCGGCTGAGACTCTCGCCCTGCTCCTCCCGGTCGACGATGGCCTGATGCAGCAAACGCAACCGGCGCAATGAGCTGCTCACCCCGGTACTGGCCTCCTGGGCCAAGCGCATAAACAGTTTCTCGACCTCGGCGGCGACATCGGCGGCCGTCGTGTGCTGCGCGACGGCGATGGCTTTCATGGGACGCCCTTCGGCGATCATACGGAGCAACTCGTCCTCGGTTGGCGTCAAACCTCCGGACCCGGCCAAGGGATCGACTAGGGCCTGCACGATCTTCGGGTCCAGCATCGAACCACCCGTCGCGACTTCGCGCACCGCCCTGGCCAGCTGATCGCCCTCGGCCACGCGGTCCTTGAGCAGGTAGGCGCAACCGGCGGCTCCTTCGCTCAGCAAGGAGATGGCGTACTCCGGATCGTCGTACTGCGACAGGATGACCACGCCCGTGCCGGGATGGCGCTTACGAAGTTCTCGCGCCGCATCGATGCCCTCCCGCTGGAAGTTGGGAGGCATGCGGATATCGGTGACCAGCACCTGGGGTGCGGCCGCCACGGCGCCAGCCAGCAGTCCGTCATAGTCGGCGGCCACCCCGACGACCTCGAGATCCGGCTCGAAACTGAGCAGGGCCCGCACGCCTTCTCGCACGATCAGGTTGTCGTCGGCGAGAAACACCGTGATGCGCGCATCCACAGCGCCCATTTGGCCCTTTATGCCGGCCGAGGTCAAGGGGGCTACCACCACGCGGGCGGGGGGGTCCACCCCATCCCGGGACACCGGGTGACCACCTTGGTGGCGATCCGGCGCCGCCGTACCGTCGGAGCGGGAGGTGGTACATCGATGCTGGCAACCGAGCGCCCCGCAGCCATCGTGCGCACGACCGGCTGGGCCCGGCTGATGTTGGCCGCCCTCATGATCGACCTGGCGGTCGTCCTGGCCGCCGGAGTGACGCAGCGCGAGAAGGAAGCACTACTCCTCGCTGTCGTGGTGGGCGCCGACCTCGGGCTGCTCCAGTGGCGACACCGCAGTGCGAGCCGGGTGGGCCGGGTGCTGGCCGCCCTGATCTTCATCGACATTGAGCTCTGGATGCTGCCTGCCGCCCTGAGCGGCGTGACGCATCACGACGCCGTCATCGCCGTCTCCGCCTCACTCGCGCTGGCCCTGGCGTCCATCGTCGGGCTCCTCGCACTGGTCGCGTCCTTCCGGGCCACGCCGGCCCCGGGCCGGGCCCCCCGAACGATCATCGTGACGACCGCCATCGTGTTCGTGCTGGCCCTGACGAGCACATGGGTAACGCAACCGAACGCGACTCCGCCTCCGGCGGG
>CAXMLU010000066.1:0-1943 GCA_964194255.1 uncultured bacterium | reverse complement strand
AAGCCGACGCCGCCTCGACGAGTTCCTCGCCGATCCCCAGCTCAGGGGAACGCCACGATGACCACCGCCTTCGTGTTGTCCGGCGGTGGCAGCCTCGGAGCCGTCCAGGTCGGCATGCTGCTCGCCCTCGCCGAGCGCGACATCACCCCGGACCTCGTCCTCGGGACCTCGGTCGGGGCCATCAACGCCGCCTGGGTCGCCGGCCGGCCCGGCCTCGCCGGAGCCCGCGACCTGGCCGAAGTGTGGCGCGGCGTACGGCGCGACGACGTCTTCCCGACCCGGCCCATCGTCGGGCTGCTCGGGTTCCTCGGCCGCAAAGATCACCTCGTACCCCCCGAACCGCTGCGGGCACTCCTCGCCCGCCACCTCGGCTACGCTCGGCTCGAGGACGCGCCCGTCCCGGTCCGGGTCGTGACCAGCGAAGTGACCACCGGCGTCGAAGTCGTCCTGCACCGCGGCGACGCCATCGACGCGGTCGCGGCCAGCGCCGCCATCCCCGGCGTGTTCCCCCCCGTCACCATCGACGGCCACCAGCTCATGGACGGCGGCGTGGCCAACAACACCCCCATCTCGCACGCCATCGACGAAGGCGCCACGACCATCTACGTCCTGCCCACCGGGTTCGCCTGCGCCCTCGACCGGGCCCCGAAAGGCGCGCTCGGCATGGCCCTGCAGGCCATCACCCTGCTCGTCCAGCAGCGCCTCGCCGTCGACGTCGCCCGCTACCAGCACACCGTCGACCTCCGGGTCCTGCCCGCCCTCTGCCCGCTCACCGTCACCCCCATCGACTTCTCCCACACCGCCGAGCTCATCGACCGGGCCCACGCCGCCAGCAGCCAATGGCTCGACCACGCCCCCGACGCGGACCAGGCCGCCCGCCTGCGGCCCCACCGCCACGACCCCAGCGAAGCTGAGCGCCAAGCCGCCCGCTGACCGGGCCGGCGTCAATCAAGCCAGGCTCGGTGACGTTCTGCGCCGTCCGACAGCGCAAAGCCGGAGGGCCGCCCGGGCCACTGACGCGACCGTCCCCGGGCCGCGCCTTGACCTTCTGAACGGCGCGCCAAGGCCGACCGCCGTGATAGTCCGACAGAAAACGGAAGTCGAGACATGCCGAGGCGTGTTCCGTGTCCAGGACAGGAGGCACGCCATGCAACCCGAACAGTTCAGCTGGGCACTCGCCACGCTTTCCGCCGACGACATCACCAGCCTGGCCGCTCAGCTACGCGCCAGCCACGCCAGCGCCGATGACCTCGCCTGGTGGCAGGCGACCCTGGCCCTTGATCGCACCCTGCGGCTGCGTCACCGCTCGGTCAGCCCCGCCCACGCCGCGCAGGCCGCAGCCCGCGCCGTCGAGGCAGCCGCCCGCCGCGGCGGCGTGCCAATCGATGCGCCCGACGTCATTGAAGTCACCCGCGCCGCCCGTGACGTGAGCCGGACCCTCGTCGCCGCCGACGCCGACGCCGACCCCTGCTTCTTCCTCCGGGGATGGGAGCCCATTCTGGCCGTCCCGGCCTGGGCGCCGTGCTCGCAGCCAGTCGCGGCATGAGGCCGCTCGACAATCGCGGCTGGGGATTCGAGTCCAACTGCTTCGTGTGCGAGACCGGAAACGAGCGGGGACTTCGCATCCCGTTTTTCCACGACGAGGACCGCGACGTGGTCACCGCCGAGTTCTGCCTCGGTCCCGAGTTCTCCGGCGCGCCCACTTACGCCCACGGCGGGATCGTGCTGGCCATCATGGACGAGGCGATGGCGTGGGCGGCGATCGCCATCGCCGGGCGGTTCGCGGTGACCACCAAGACCGCGGCACAGTTCTCGCGACCGGTCAGGATCGGACGGATCTACCGGGTCGACGCCCGCCTCGGCGAAACGACCGAAGACTGCATCAAGGCCGGCGCTGTCATCCTCGACGACCACGGCCGCCTGCTCGCCTCGGCCGAGGCGAG
>CAXMLU010000065.1:0-5604 GCA_964194255.1 uncultured bacterium | reverse complement strand
CGCCGCCAGCATCCGCGCCAGCCAGTACAGCCCGGCGTCAGCGTCGGATCCCCGGATGGACTTAATGAAGGCGCTGATGATGTCGTAGTGGTCGTCTTCCTCGTAGCGCAGGGCCCGGCTGCTCCGGGCCTGCTCCACGTCGGTGAGGGTGACCCGTGTCCGGCCGTCGGCGGCGGCCAGGGCGAGAGCCACCTCCAGGGAATTGAGGGCGGCCCGAGCGTCCCCGTCCACCATATTCACCACGTGCTCGATGGCATCGTCGTCGGCGCTGGCGCCCTCCCGGTCGAGAGCCCGCGAGAGGAGGGTTCGGAGGGCGTCGCCGTCGAGCGGTTCGAGTCGGAACAGCGTGGATCGGGACAGCAGCGGCGCGTTGACCTCGAAGTAGGGGTTCTCGGTGGTGGCTCCGATCAGGGTGAGGATGCCCTCCTCGACGGCGGGAAGGAGCGCATCCTGCTGGGCCTTGTTGAAGCGGTGGACCTCGTCGAGGAAGAGGATGGTGCGTTGCCCCTGCTCGGCCAGGCGGCGCCGGGCGCCCTCGATGGTTTCCCGCACGTCCTTAACTCCCGCCGACACGGCCGAGAGGGGCACGAAATGGCGGCTGGTCGCGCCGGCGATGAGCCGGGCCAGGGTCGTCTTGCCCGTCCCTGGCGGGCCCCACAGGATGACCGAGGAGAGCCGGTCGGTCTCGATCAGGGCTCGGAGCGGCTTGCCCGCCCCGAGCAGGTGTTTCTGCCCAACCATCTCCTCCAGCGTCCGCGGCCGTAACCGGGAGGCCAGGGGCGCCTGCGCGGCCAAGCGTTCATTGAGGGCGGCGCCGAAAAGATCCTCGCGATCGCGACCGCCGGCCATCACTGGAGGCTATCGGGCTGCCGGTGACAGGTCCCTATCCGTGGGGGGTCGGAGGAGGCAAGACTCGAATGCCGAGCTCGGCCAGCTGGGCATCGTCGATAGGCAATGGGGCACCGGTCAACGGGTCCAGACCTGATTGCGTCTTGGGGAAGGCGATGATCTCGCGGATGTTTTCCTCGCCCGCCAAGACGGCTACCAGCCGGTCGATGCCGAAGGCGAAGCCGGCGTGCGGCGGAGCCCCATAGTTGAACGCATCGAGGAGGAATCCGAAGCGCTGCTGGGCTCGTTCCGGCGTGATGCCGAGCAATGCGAAGATGCGCTGCTGGATATCGCTGCGGTGGATCCGGACGCTTCCCGACCCCAACTCCCAGCCGTTCAGCACCAAGTCGTAGGACTGGGACCGTACGGCCAGCGGATCCGTTTCCAGGATGTCGAAGTCGTCGGGATGCGGCATGGTGAAAGGGTGATGGGTGGGAATGGGTCGCCCGCTCTCGTCGAGGGCCTCGAACAGCGGGAACTCCGTGACCCACAGGTAGTGGTAGCCCCCCTCATATACCGGCGGCCGACCGAGCTCCAGTCGGAGCAGACCGAGCACGTGGTTGACGGTGCGGCGTTCGTCGGCGATGACAAAGAGGACGTCGCCGGGCGTCGCCCCGGTGCGCTCCCGAAGGCCCGCCTCCTCGGTTTCCGAGACGAACTTGGCGACCGGACCTTCCAGGCCGGCGTCGCCGACGCGTAGCCAGGCCAGCCCCTTCGCTCCCCAACCCTTTACCTGGTCGGTGAGGGCGTCGAGCCGCGAACGGGGGAAAGAAGCGGCGGCCTCGGCCCGGATGGCCTTGACACAGGGGGCCTGGAATACTCTGGCCTCTGTCGCGGCGAAGACGTCCGTCAACTCGACCAATTCCATCCCGAACCGGACGTCGGGCTTGTCAGAACCATAGCGCTCGTCGGCCTCGCGCCACGACATCGTGGGTATCGCCTCCGGCCGCTCCCCCGTCACGGCTTCGGTGGCGTCAAGCACAGCCTCGGTGATGAACGCCAGCACGTCGTCCTGATCAACGAAGCTCGCCTCGGCGTCGAGCTGCATGAACTCGAACTGCCGGTCGGCCCGCAGGTCCTCGTCCCGAAGGCAACGAGCGATCTGGTAGTAACGGTCGATGCCGCCCACCATGAGCAACTGTTTGAACAGCTGGGGGCTCTGGGGCAGGGCGTAGAAGTTGCCCGGCTTCAGGCGAGACGGGACTACGAAGTCGCGCGCCCCTTCCGGCGTGGAAGCGATGAGCATCGGCGTCTCCACCTCCACGAATCCCTGGCGCTCCATGGCCGTGCGCAGGGCGCTGTTGATCTTGGCCCGGACGCGGAGGTTGCGTTGCATCCGGTCCCGGCGCAGATCCACGAAGCGATAGCGCAGGCGGACGACCTCGTCGGCGTCCGAGCTCTCCGGCGCGTCGGCCGGGCGATCGGTGACGGGGAACGGCGGTGGAGCGGCGGTGTTGAGCACGACGACCCGGCAGTCGCCGATTTCGATCTCGCCGGTCGGTAAGTGGTCGTTGGCCGTGCCCTCCGGACGACGCCGCACGGTTCCGGTCACCTGCACCACGTATTCCGAGCGGAGATCCGAGGCACCGTCGACAACGCACTGCACGGTCCCGGTGTGGTCTCGGACGTCGATGAAAGCCAGATGCTCGCCGTGTTCGCGCCGGCGGGACACCCAGCCGCACAAGGTCACGCAGCGACCAGCGTCGGTGGCCCGCATCGTGCCGCAATAGTCCGTCCGGAGGGTCATGGCCGGGCCAGCCTCTCACGGACGTGATCGAGCACCTGATCGTTTTCGATGATCACTTGGCTGCTATCTCGCAGATCCTTCACCGTGACCTTGCCCGCCGTCGCCTCGTCCTCGCCCACGATCAGGGCCAGCTTGGCGCCGCTGCGATCGGCGGCCTTCAGCTGTGCCTTCATGGACCGTCCGTCGAACCCGCGGTCAGCCCCGATTCCGGCCTGACGCAGGGTATGGGTCAGCCGGCGAGCATGGTCGCCGGCGGCCGTGTCCACCACGAACACCTCGACCCGAGCGGGCGGTGGCGGGAAGGTGCCTTCGACATCCGCGGCGAGGAGGATCCGCTCGATACCGAGTCCGAAGCCGATGCCGGGGGTCCTGGGTCCTCCCAGCGCCTCGGCCAGGCCGTCGTAGCGGCCCCCGCCTCCGACGCCGTTCTGGGCGGCGTCGAGTGCAAGGCCGACGAACTCGAAAGTGGTGCGGGTGTAGTAGTCCTGGCCTCGAACCAGGCGGGTATCGATGACGAAGGGCACGCCAAGTGCGTCGAGACCCTCGCGCACGCGCGCGAAGTGGACGGTGCAGGGTTCGCACAGATGGTCAACCATGCGGGGGGCGTCGGCGGTCGCATCGACGCAGGCCGGCTTCTTGCAGTCGAGTACGCGGAGAGGGTTGGCGCGGTAGCCGTCGCGATGGTCGGCACACAGTTTGCCGGTGGCAGCCAGCGGCGCCAGGTAGGCGATAAGGAGATCGCGGTACGCGGGGCGGCAGACGCCGTCGCCCATCGAGTTGAGGTGCAGCTCGACCTGCGTCAAGCCGACGGCGGCGTAGGTCTGCCAGGCCAGTACGACGACCTCGACATCGAGGTCGGGATCTTCTGGGCCGAGGGCCTCGATCCCTACCTGGTGGTGTTGCCGGTACCGGCCGGCGGCCGGCCGGTCGTAGCGGAAATTGGGTCCCACATACCAGGACTTCCAGGGCAGGGTAGGCCGATGCTCGATGTAGGCGCGCACGACCGAAGCGGTCCCCTCGGGGCGAAGGGCTAGCCGGCGTCCACCCTTGTCCTCGAAGTCGTACATCTCCTTGCGGACGATGTCGGTGGAATCCCCCACCCGTTGGAAGACCCCGAAATCCTCGAACATCGGATTGATGAGCAACCCGTAGCCGGCCTGCTCCACGAGCTCGGCGAACAACGCCACGAACGCCTCGTAGCGGCTCGACTGGGGGGCGAGCACATCGAAGGTGCCCTTGGGCGCCTGGAACTCCGGCATGGTGAGGTCTCAGGGTAGTGGCGACCCGGCGGTTGGTATGCAGGTCCATTTTCCAATGTAGGTGGCCTGACCCGACTGCAGGAGACCGGTAGGGTCCGGAGCCATCGCAACGCAACCGGCCACCGATGCAGGGCCGAAACGGATCTGGCCTTCACTTCTCTCGGCGCATCACCCGTTCGACGTCTGGTCGTGGAGTGCGGGGCTGGCCGGTTCATTGCTCGTGCTCGGCCCCGGACTTTGTCCGGGCTCGTTGCTGAACCTGGACCTCATCGCGACGCCCCGAATGCCCGTACCCTCAGGGGTATGGGGCTTAGGGCCCGAGCTGCCGCGTCGGATGCCACTCGGCCTCGCCTTTGCCTGGGCATCCTCCCTCGTGGGCGGTCCGACCGCAGGCAAGGCTCTCTTTGTTCTGTGTCTCACCGTCGCGTTTGCGGGGGCCGCCCATCTCGCGGCCGAGAGTCCTCTTCCGTGCCGCTTGCTTGCCGGATTGCTGTACGCCCTGAATCCCTTCACCCTCACGAGGCTGGGTGCTGGACACTGGGCCATGTTGGCGTCTCTGGCGGTCCTTCCGTGGGCGCTTCCAACGCTCCTTCAGCCGAGCAAAGACCTAACTCGCACCTTTCTGTGGTCAGCGGCGCTCGGGGCCACGGGATTCGTCGGCGGAGCATTGGCGGGTTGCATGCTGCTTGTCGGGTTGGTCGGCGATCGCGGCCGGCGGTGGTTCGCCGTGCTCCTCCGGGCGGGATTCGCCCAGCTGCCGTGGGCACTGCCGGGACTCATTGTCCTTGCCGCCGGGCCCCATTTGGCCAGTGCTGCCCACTTCCCCACGCGAGGGGAGGGAGCCCTCGGTCCGATGGGTTCAGTCCTCGCCGGGCACGGGTTCTGGCAGGCCAGAACCCAGGTCGGCGGACAGGCGGGCACCGGGACGATTTTGCTCGGCATCGTCCTCTTGGCTTTAGCGCTCTACGGCGCTCGGGACCTGCCCGAATCCTGGGGCCGCCGCGCCGGATGCGTTGCGGCGCTTGGCGTAGTCATGGCCGTGGCGAGCAGCACGCCGGGTCTCCGCGTCATCTATGACGCAGTGTCTGCCACTCCACTACTCGGAGCGCTCCGCGAGAGCCAGCGAGCACTCGCTCTCTACATCGTGTGGTTGGGGCCAGCGGCCGCCTTTGGCGTCCAGCGCCTGGCAGGGACCATCACGCTCCGCACTGCGCTTTACCCCGCGCTTGCGCTGGGCTGCGCGCTCGCTCTGGCCGCGCCCGGATTCTTCGGACTTGAAGGCCGGCTTGAGCCGGTGCAGTTCCCTGCCGGGTACCGGAACATCAGGTCAGTAATTCGGTCCCAACCGGGGACGACGCTCGCGCTGCCGTGGCATGAGTACCTCTCCTTCCGCTTCGCGGGCGGGCGCCTCCTGCTGAACCCTCTGCCTGACTATCTCGGCGGCGACGTCCTCGCGTCGTCCGACCCTCAGCTCGGCGCCCCCCATCGCGAACAGGCGGATCCCCGCGAGCCGACCGTCATCGGCCTTCTCAACAAACTTGGAACCGCGGCCGCCGACCCTGTATTGCGCGGTTTGGCAGTTCGCTGGATTGTCCTCGCGCACGAAGTCGACTGGCAGCGATACGCCGGACTGACGAGCGACCCGAGCCTGGTTCCTGTCGTTGCGACATCCGAGGTGACGCTCTTTCGTGTCCGCTCGTGGATCGGCTC
>CAXMLU010000064.1:0-3374 GCA_964194255.1 uncultured bacterium | reverse complement strand
GTCGGGCGGGCTGCGGCGGGTCAGCCCCGGCCCGGACGCCGGCGCTGGCGCTGGGTCCAGCACGGGTGGTGCCAGTGGCGGCGAAGATCGACGGCGTCGAGCGGAATGACCACCAGATGACCCGTGCCCGGCGCGATCTCCTGCTGGCAACCAGGGCACACGTAAGCCTTCGTTGCCTCATACGGTTGGACGCGGCGAACCTCGGTCCCTTCGCTCAGCGGGGGATCAGCGCCCACAGGAGGAGGAGGGCAACGACTACGAACGCCGCCGCCACCAGCACGTAGTCCGACTGACGCCGCCGTTGCTGCCGGAAAGGGTTGAAGCCCACACCTGGCAGCGTACTGGCGGCATTCGAGACTCCACGTCGTATCGTGCACACATGGAAACAATCCTCGTCGACCGGTCCGACGGCGTCGTCACCCTCACCCTCAACCGGCCGGCCAAGAAGAACGCCATCAACGGTCGCATGTGGGACGAGTTGCTTGAGACCTTGCTGGCGGTGGCCGACAACGTCGACGATCGGGTTCTGGTGATCACGGGCGCCGGCGGCGCGTTCTGCTCGGGCGCAGACCTCACCGACCTGAACACCGACGATGTCGCCACGCTGCTCAAGATGCGGCGCATTTCCAATTGCGCGCTCGCCCTTCACCGCCTCTCCAAACCCACCATCGCCAAAGTCGATGGGGTGGCAGCCGGGGCCGGTTGCAACCTGGCGCTGGGCTGCGACCTGATCGTGGCGTCTGACGCTGCTCGATTCTCGGAGATCTTTGCTCGACGTGGCCTCACCATCGATTTCGGCGGGTCCTTCCTTCTACCCCGTCTTATCGGTTTGCACAAGGCCAAGGAGCTGGCCCTGCTCGCCGACATCATCTCCGCCAAGGAAGCCAGCGATCTGGGCCTGGTCAACCGGGTGGTTCCTGCTGCCGATCTCGATCATTTCGTCGACGACTGGGCTCGACGTCTGGCGGCCGGGCCCCCGCTGGCGCTGTCCATGACCAAGGCACTGCTGAACAATTCCTTCTCCGTCTCGATGGACGAAGCCCTCGAGAACGAGGCCCACACCCAGACCGTCAACTTCGCGACCGCCGATGCCGCCGAAGCCATGTCGGCCTTCGTCGACAAGCGTGAACCGAAGTTCCAAGGCCGGTAGCTGTCTCACCCGTCGCGTAACCTGTTACCTGATCCCCTCGTGCGGCCGGGTCCGGCCTCGCCTTCCAGCCCGCATTGGTCGTTTGGGAGGGTCCGTGATCGCCTCGGTCGCGTCGTCAACGCTGTTCGGTGTCGAAGGCCGGCCGGTATCTATCGAGGTTCACGTGTCGAGCGGCCTGCCCGCCTTCACCGTGGTGGGGCTGCCCGACGCCGCCTGCCGCGAGTCGCGGGATCGGGTTTGCGCTGCCCTGCTCTCGAGCGGGCTGCCTTGGCCCATGCGGCGGGTCACGGTGAATCTGGCGCCGTCGGGGGTGAGGAAAGGGGGTGTCGGTCTCGACCTTCCCATTGCCATCGCCCTGCTCGTTGCCACCGAGCACGTGCCCGCAGCGGCGGTGGACGGTTGCGCCTTCCTCGGCGAACTCGGCCTCGATGGGTCCGTTCGCAGAATCGCCGGCGTGCTTCCTTTGGTGGATGCCCTGCACGCAAGGGCGGTGGTTGTTTCGCGCGACTGTGCGCCGGAAGCGAGCCTGGTCGCCCGGGTGCCGGTGCGCGGCGTCTCGACGCTCACCGAGGTGGTCGATGCCCTTCGCGGTCGGGCGACATGGCCGGACCCGGCCGCGCCTGCCCCTGCGGAAGCCGGTGAGTCCATCCCCGACCTGGCCGATGTCCGGGGCCAAGTACTGGGCCGATGGGCGGTCGAGGTGGCCGCGGCGGGAGGCCATCACCTGCTCCTGAGCGGTCCACCGGGATCGGGCAAGACGATGCTGGCTCGTCGGTTGCCGGGCTTGCTGCCTCGTCTCGATATTGACCGGGCACTGGCCGTCACCCGGATTCACTCGGCCGCGGGAATCCCGCTGCCACCGGGCGGATTAGTGGACAGAGCGCCGTTCCGGGCGCCGCATCACAGTTCGTCGAGCGTGTCGCTGATCGGCGGAGGCACAGCATCGATGCGGCCCGGCGAGGTGTCGTGCGCTCACCACGGAGTGCTTTTCCTGGACGAGATGGGGGAGTTTCCGGCATCGGTTCTCGACTGTCTGCGACAGCCGCTGGAAGAGGGTGTCGTGTGGGTGTCTCGCGCGAAGGCGAGCGTCGTCTTTCCGGCCCAGTTCCTTCTGGTCGGGGCCACCAATCCGTGTCCGTGCGGCGAAGGTACGGCGCCGGGCGCGTGCCGGTGCACCGACGCGGCCCGGTCGCGCTACGCGCGCCGCCTCTCCGGACCGCTGCTCGACCGTTTCGACTTGCGGGTCGGGGTCGATCGACCGGCGGTGGAGGAACTCCTGGCCGCCACCCCGGCCGAGCCGACGGCGGCGGTCGCCGCCCGAGTTGCCGCCGCCCGCGGTGCGGCGAAGGGGCGAGGGTTCGGCTGCAATGCCGAGCTGCCCGCCGATCGTCTCGACCAATTGGCCCCGCTGACCGCGCCGGCCGCGAGGGTGCTCGAGCGCGAGTTGCGCGGCGGCCGGATCAGCGCAAGGGGACTGCACCGGATACGTCGTGTGGCCCGCACGCTGGCGGACCTCGGCGGAGGACCGGACCTGGTGGACGATGATCACGTTTGCGGTGCACTTGAGCTGCGCAGCCTGAACGTCCTTCCCCCCGCCGTGTCCTCCTGATGAGCCAACGTCTTGACGATCCGCGTTCCCTGCCGGCGGAGGCGTATGGCGCCGCGCTGGCTGCCCTCCCGGGTGTGGGACCGGGCCGGCTCGCCGCGCTTCTGCGCAATCGCACCGCCCCGGAAGCCTGGGACACGCTGGTGACCGGCGACGTGCTGGCCGACCCCGCCGTTGTGGAGGCGTGCGGCGCCAAGGCCGAGCGTCTGGCCGAACTCTGGCTCGAGGCCGTCCTGCGGACCAGCGTGAATGCAGCCTGGGACGCCATCCAGTCGGCCGGTATTTCCGTGGCGTTGCACGGCACCGACCGCTATCCATCCGCGCTCGCCGCCGACGAGGGGGCGCCCGCCGTTGTTTTCTGGGTTGGCGATACGAGCGCCCTCGACCACCGGAGAGTCACCGTCGTCGGCACCCGCGCCTGTACGCCGGCCGGTGCGGAGATAGCCCGGGAGTTGGGCCGGGACTTGGCCGATGCGGGCGTCGCGGTTGTGAGCGGCCTGGCGCTCGGAATCGATGGTGCGGCCCACCGGGGTGCTGTCGATGCGGCCAGGTCTGGCGGGACGGGACCGGTCGGCGTCGTGGCTCGCGGTGTCGACGTGCCCTATCCGCGCCGCCACG